>JAKEIF010000162.1 GCA_022545875.1 Nitrososphaera sp. | reverse complement strand
GGCCGCAGTTGCCCTTGAGCGTAAATTGCTTGACCATTCTACACATCTTGGGATAAGGACGGATTGGATGAAGGCGCGCAAACATATACTAATTCCATATGCAAATGAGATAGGTATCGAGGATGAGCTCCATGCTATCAAGTAGCGAGAAAAAAACGGCGGACATGCGGGGGGCTTACGGAGACGCCCTAGTCGACCTTGGCAAGGATGACACGCGCATCGTCTGCGTAGGGGGCGATACCACCGATTCGCTCAAAACGAAAAAGTTTGGCGACAAGTTCCCCGAGCGCATGTTCAACGTCGGCATCGCCGAGGCCAACCTGGTTTCAGTTGCGGCGGGACTTGCGATTGCGGGCAAGATTGCGTTTGCAAGTACGTACGCGGCATTTATTCCCGGCAGGTGCGTCGATCAGATCCGCAACGCCATCTGCTATCCTCATCTTGACGTAAAGCTCGTAGTCTCTCACGGTGGGCTCACGGTCGGCCCCGACGGGGCTTCGCACCAGCAGATCGAAGACATTGCGAGCATGAGGGCAATTCCAAACATGCGGGTGCTAATTCCATCTGATGCCGTCGCAGTTAAGCACTTGATAAGGATGATGGTAAATACCCAGGGCCCGTTTTATATGAGGCTCGCTCGGCCCTCAAGCGAAGTCATTTACGCTGATAGCGCCGACTCGTTTGCGATTGGCAGGGGCAATATCCTGCAAGACGGCACCGACGCGACAATAATTGCTTGTGGTCTCCTCGTTGGCAGGGCACTTGATGCGGCAAGACTTTTGAGGGAAAAGGGCATTTCATGCAGAGTAGTTGACATGTTTTCGATAAAACCAGTGGATAAGGATCTTATTTCCCGCTGCGCAAGGGAAACCGGCGCAATCGTGACGGCTGAAGAGCACAACATCGTCGGGGGCCTTGGCGGCGCAACATCCGAGGTAGTATGCGAGACCTATCCTGTCCCAGTTAGGCGAGTCGGCGTGAACGACAGGTTCGGCGAGTCGGCCCGGGATGAGGAAATCGATACGCTTCTAGAGCAGTATGGGTTGACTGCTGCCGAAATGGCCAAGGCGGTTATCGAAGTAAGAAGCAGGAGCAGGAAATAATGAAGATCTTTCTAGACACAGCGAGCCTTGACTCAATCAAAAAGTACAATGACATGGGCCTTGTGGACGGGATTACGACCAACCCCACCCTGTTGTCCAAGGAGAAGGGGAACCCTGCGGAGATTATGCGCGAAATAGTCAGGATAGTCCAGGGGCCGGTAAGCCTTGAAGTGGTAGCTACAACGGCCGCAGAAATGCTCGAGGAAGCCCATCGGCTCAAGAAATATGGCAAAAATGTGGTCGTCAAGATACCAATGATTCCAGATGGGCTAAAGGCAGTGAAAAAGCTAAAGTCAGAAGGGATCGAAACAAACGTCACCCTTGTCTTTTCTGCTAACCAGGCGGTACTTGCTGCCAAGGCGGGGGCTGCGTATGTGAGCCCGTTTATTGGCCGGCTCGACGATGCAGGCCAGGATGGGATGTCGCTCATCCGCGAAATTGTCCAGATATTCAAAAACTACCAGTTTGATACCAATGTGCTTGTTGCGAGCATAAGGCATCCTCTTCACGTTGTGGAGGCCGGCAAGATAGGGGCGCAGGTAGTGACGCTGCCACCCGATATACTGGGTAAGATGATGTCCCACCCTCTAACAGACAAGGGGTTGAGCGCATTTCTCAGCGACTGGGAAAAAGTGAAAAAAGAAAACCCGGGCCTAAAGATCTAGCCGGCTCGGAGCAGCTTTATCACCCTCTTGGGCATGTCCTGCAGCCTGCTTACTGAAATTGCCCTTTCATAGTTCAGGTACTTCAAGTTGTGGCCTATTCCTACAGAGTCGCTGAGATTTCTGCCTACGCCGATTGCCACCATCCTTATCCCTGCCTTCCTGTACGACAGAACCATGCTCCTTACTGCGTCATAGTCTGACGGCTCGCCGTCTGTGAGCGTTACTAGGATGTCGGGCTTGAATGAATTGACCACCGGCTGGAGCAACCCATAGACTTCTGCAAGGGGAGTGCCCCCGCTTGCCCTTATCTGGACCAGCCTCCGTGCGCTAATAACGGACCACTTTACGTTTGGCGGCTTTACAACCCAGCACTTTACTTGGCGCTTTTCTGTGCTAAATGCATACACTGAAAATTTAATCCCAAGATAATGGAGCGCTTCGCAAAGGGCGACAGTTGCCCGCTTGTATTCCATTTCCACATCGGCGATGCTGCTTGAATGGTCAAGCAATATCGCAACCTTGGTCTTGATAGAAAGCTTTACGTCGCTAAGGAAAGGTTTCGGCAAAGCCTCAGCGTATGTTTCGACGTCAAACTCGTCTCCCTTTTCCTCGTGCCTCTCGACCCAGCCGGTCTTCCATTCGCGAAACGCTGCCTTTACCTTCTGGATAAGGTCAATGTCATAGATGGCAGTTTCATCGACATCCATTTTATCGGGCACTGCAAGGCCAAAGTTCTCAAGGCTTTCATAGCCCTTGTTTTCAGTCTTTTTGCTTTCCATAACGAGTGTTTCGAATTCTTGCAGAACGTCGTGGCCCTCGTAGATCTCTTTCGTTTTTTCCTGCACGTCGTCTTTCTTGCGTCGCATGCGTACTATCTTTTCGACTTGCTTGAACAGTTCATTCTGGTTGAGTGAAGCGCCCACCCGCGTCCGGGGGGCGATTATCGGGATCGAAACCAACGGGTCCAGCTCGAGCATCTTTATCAGCTTGGGCACGTGTTGCTCTATCCACTCGGTGCCATGGTTATTTTCTACTGCCTCCCGCACTATTTCATTTGCATAGTCAGATGCCTTTGTAACCCGTTCGGACTCGCCCCCGAAAAGCTCTCCCTTTAGGTAACCTGTCAAAAAGTACTGCGAAAAAGCTTCTGCGACTTTGTACTTGCCAAAGATAGAATTGAGCAGTTGCCGCGACATCCACGATATGCCTTCATTGAATACGAGCTCGTTTGTCATCCCCTCCCACAGCCTCAAGCCGAGTATCTCGACGCGTTTTGTTTCAACTGTATTGAGCACAAACCCATAGGCATGTTCATAGCTTTGAACCTTGGTCGAGTGTCGCATCCTCATCGACTCGTACCAGAGGTTAACGCGCCATTGCCTGTATTTCTGAAAATCGTTGCCCGGATAGTAGTTAAGCATGGGCAGGATAATCTGGTTTTTGTCCGGCTTTGCCGACGGAGGTTTTTCAGGCATTAATATGACGATTAACTTGTCGTTGCCCGACCACCTCCTCGCAAGAAAAGTTGCGATTTCGAGGAGGATGTCGTTCCTCATTGCGCTTGTGATCTTGGCCGACATCTAGCTGTCGCCAAAGATAGAAGTTATCATGTCCATGACCTTCTGGTACTCTACCTGTCCCCACTGGTCGTAGGCATTGGCGTAGACAACTTCAGCTACTTTTCGGGCTGGCATGCCCGTGTTGAGCATTTTTGCAAATGCTATTGTTTCTCTGAGGCTAGGGCTGTAGTATAGTTCTTCGACTGCCGCCGCGTCTCGCAGGTTTTTTGCAAGCTGGATTGCATGCTTTATGTCCTTGACCATTGCCTCTTCTACGGCTACGTGGCGCCTGACTATGTCTAGCTCGATTTGCTCCGGCGGGTATTCAAGCCTCATCCGTACGGGAAACCTGCTAAGAAGTTGTGGAGGAAGCTCTTTTGTGCCAACATGCGACAGCGGGTTAATGGTAGCAACTACAAACCAGTCGTCCGCGGCCCGGATTACCTGCCCCTCTGCTTCCTTTAGTACCAGCTGGCGCCGGTCGTCCAGCGCCTCATCCAAACGGAGCAGGACATCTGCTTCAGCCGCGTTCAGCTCGTCTAGATAGAGCAGCGTGCCGGCTTTCATTGATTTTACCAGTACGCCTTCAACGAAATTTATCTGGCCCTTTTCAAGCGTTCTAGAGCCCACCAGATGTGATTCCCTCGTGCGGAGGCTAAAGTTTACCGAGTCAAGCTCCTTTTTCATCTGGGAAGCAAAACGGCGAACAAGGGTAGTCTTTCCTGTTCCCTTGGGGCCTATTATCAGTACAAATAGTCCCGACCTGTGCGCCTTCTCCATGGTGTCAAGGGCATTGTTCCAATCGAGATAGATTATCTCTTGACTATCCTGCAGTTTACTGGCGACTGGCGTCTCCATCTGACATCTTTTACGCAGATAACAGTATTTGAGCGTTGAGCCAAAGTCAGCACCAAACTCTATGTAAATTCGCGCTAGTAGAGGGCGACAGTAGCCCCGCGTCTTTCAGTTGGCCTGCTGCTTATCGGCCGATACATCAAGAATATTAGAAAGACAGGAGAGATCAATAAAGTTTGGAAGATATTTTGGATGGTACAGAGGCTCCAAAAGCTGTCAAAAGGTCGCTTCGCTCGTCCATAAGCGGAAGGTCTGCACTTATTCTAGCTATTGGAATTATTGTGATTTCCTACGGGCTTTTCTTTTATTTGCAGGGAATCGTAGAACGAGAATTTAGGGATAGCCTCTTTGAACAACAACAGGCAAGACAGATCGAATCAACCAGGGCCGTTGCGCAGCATATCGAATCTGACCTCGGCGCAATTTCTGCAAAGCTCGAGCTTGTTGCGTCTGATCAGGGCATAAGATCAGGAGACCTTTCTGGCGCACTTGCGAAGGCATTATTGGAAGAAGCGTTTGCAGAAATAAAGTTACCAACTACGAATCAAAATACGGGTTCGCAGGGAACGAATTATATTATTGATAGTTTGTATCTCGTCAACTCTGACGGCATCATTACCCTAGATGTTAGATCCGGCGGAGGAAGCATTTTCGGTACCGACATATCCTCACGCAAGTACGCCATAGATACAAAGACTTCAAGGTCCCCGCAATTCTCCGGCGGATACAACGGATCCGATGGCACTATCAGGATTGCGGCTACTCAGCCAATTATCGGCGACGAGGGGGAGTATGTTGGAATGGTCGTGTCAACAATGGCTACAAATCCTTTCTTTCAACACTACGGCAACATCCACGATATCGAGTCCCAATATATGGCAGTGCTGGATATAGATTCTATCCAGCTCGTGCACCCCGTACCTTCATTTGTCGGCACGCCATTCTTTGGAGATCATACACAAGACATTACCGGGCGCAACCAAGTCCTTAATGATCAAATCAGGCAGGTCATGACGGGAGTGCCAACCAATTCAGTGTATGAATTTGTCAATGGCGAACGCTTTAACACTGGCCATCCGGTATTCTTTCGCGGGCAGCCTGTTTACTTTGTGTTTGTCATCACTCCAACTGAAGTTGTATATTCAACCATAGACGGTATCCTGGCGGCGCAGAGGATAGAGACATTCACCGTGCTCGCAGGGGCGACAATATCGATTGCCGTCCTCATATTCCTGCTCGCCAGGTGGAATCTGGGCCTTAACCGGGAAGTGGAGGCAAGGACTAGCGAAATAAGTCAGTCGAACGCCAAGCTGGTCCACGCAAACAGCCAGCTAGAGGAATCCAACAAGCAGCTTGGGATCGCCAACGACAAAATGATAGCGATTAACAGGCAGCTGGAGCAGAACGAAAGGATCCAGAAAGAATTCATCAACGTTGCTGCCCACGAGCTTAGGACGCCTATTCAGCCCATACTCGGGCTTGCGGAAATAATGCATGCAAAGACCACAGACCCGGAAATGCTCGAGATTATTGATACGATTGAACGCAGTGCCAAGAGGCTCCTGCATCTGTCATCTGATATCCTTGACGCGGCAAGGATCGAAGGTCTAGGGCTTAGCCTGAATATGGAGAATCTTGAGATAAATGAGTTGTTGCTGCGCGCTGTTCAGGATCACTTGCCGCAGTTTCAGGGAAGAAATATCAGGCTAATTTTCGAGCCGGGAGAAAAAATAATGGTCTATGCAGACAAGACAAGGATAAGCCAGGTCGTGTCAAACCTCCTCAACAATGCAGCAAAGTTCACTACGGAAGGAGCGGTTACGTTAAAGATCGCGAAATCAGATGGAGACGGTGAAGTGTTGGTGACTATAAAAGATACAGGAGTTGGCATTGACGATGACATTACGCCTAGGTTGT
>JAKEIF010000161.1 GCA_022545875.1 Nitrososphaera sp. | reverse complement strand
GCAGGTGATTCCGACTGTCATCAGCTCGGTATCATCAGCCAGCTTGGCCCTAAATGGCATGGGTATCTCACTTAGCAAGACATCAATAGCCAGCAAGCTAGCGGGATTCAGCTTCAAAACAATGGGATTGACTATGAAAGCCGCACTGATAGGAACCGGAATTGGAGCTATACTCGTAGGTGTCGGCGTAGCATTGGAAATGATCTCAAGCAACGCCTTTGGAGTCAGAGATGCGATTAACTCCATGGGCAAAGCGATTGGAGATGCACTTCCCTTCTTGAAGCCAGTGATGGAATTTTTCGGTACGGTAGGAAATGCCCTATTCGGCGGAGGCTTCAATGGCGTAACAGCTCCAGGCGATGTATCATCTCCGGCAGCAGAAGGAGCCGTACCAGACTGGGCACAAGCTGGGGGTGATTTCGGAAATAGCGTAACGGGTTCCATTTCACACGCCAGCAGCGCAAGCGGACGCGGTGATATCAACGTCAAAGTTTACGTGGACGGCAAGGAAATCGCTAGCAGGATAAAGTTGAGCATGACCAAAAAGACATGAAAGGGCAATATCCCAAGTTCAAGAATTGCATCTCATGTCAGATGCCCTATAACGCAGAGAAGGGCTGTCCATTATGTCCCAAGGTCGAGCGATACCGGGTTTGTGGGAAGACAATGGAGCTCGGCAGTCAATCATGGTGAGTATTGCTTGGATTGCTAGCAAGCGAAAGCCTCGGAGCTGATCACAACTATGTCAAAAAGAAGGCTATCAGCTACAACAACATATCAACAAAACATCGATATCTTTCTCCGAAGTAGGGAGGCACGCCACTTTGATTTTAAGCGTCATGTATCACTGCTTGTTTAATTCAGAAATCAACTTTTTTACCCGAGCCGCATACTCTTCAATTAGCTCTTTAAGCACAAGACCCTCCTGTTCATTTATCAACCTACCGCGACTTTGAATAGAAATTCCGTCAGCTAATCCCATCAGATGACCAAGGGTGTAACCAAAGAAGAAAGTCTCGGGGTCATTGACTTTGTAAATTCGCTGAACATCACTCATAATAGGTTTGAATGAAAAGTTCGATGGTGTCTTCAAGAGGACTTCAACTTGAGTTCTTATCACTTTTTGTGCGTTAGATATGAAATCAGGATCATCTCGCGCCATTAGCTCTCGATTCCATAGTCAATTTATTTAAGTTAGCTAATCGAGCTTTCTAATCCGCGCTGCTTTCTCGACTAGCTCGGGATGTGTAATGAAGTATGCCCAGAAACCGATGATACGAGTCGACATCCTATCATAAGCCAGTCTAGCGAGGTCTGACAGTACATGAATGACTCCACTAAGGAGGTTTATCTCCATGCAAGTCAGAACAGGATAATCTTAGTTAAACTTTTCAAGCTTTAATCGTCCTGTAGTTCTATATGCGCGTAATGCAAGCTGGAGCTTCCCCAATGGAAACATTAGCAGAATTACGAACCATGCTCAAGCGACTAGAAGCCAAGTAGGATAGCGGCAATATGGGAACCCCACAGCAAATCGTTAGTTTGGACAAGCAGATTAAGGAAGTCAAAAGAAGAATCCAGACGTTAGAACACTAAGAAACGAAGCCCAAGCCTCCATTAAATACGATATTGTGCGATAGCTATCATGCCAGAAACAGAATACAAAGAGAAAGTAAAGGTTGACGAAAACGAAGCAAAGGTCGAACGTGAATCAAAAGACGAGTTCGGCAACAAGGTAAAGGAAAAGCACGAAGTAAAGACCGACTAACCCCTTTTTTCTGAATTTTACTTGCGGTAGTTTAATAGCTCTGCTAGTCTGCAAGTACGTTTCAGTACTGCAACGGTCATAAAGTTTGACAGACTGTAATAAACATGGCAAAGTCAGACTATGAAGAGCATGACGAGATTACAGAAAAGACTCTCAAGCCGGTGACAAAGGTCAAATCAAAGCTCGATAAGGAATTGCAAGAATGGGAAGTCGAATCAACCAAGGACGGCCAGGATTCGCAGGGACAATAGCCCCGGAGAGCAAGCCCTGAGCTATCTTTTATAGCTCCCTGACAACCGGCGGTAATGAGGCAATCATTCCTAATTGGAATAATAGCTTTGGCGGCCTTTGCGACAGGGGCATTCGCTGCTTCTCCTGAGCTAAGAGCGTACGCAGCCGCGACAATAACATCTGCCGAAATTGTAAACGAAACCATAAGGTCAGAAGATATCAGGAACGGGCAAGTCAAGACAGCCGATTTGAGTGGCAATTCTGTAACAAGTGGAAAAATCAAGGATGGAGAAATCAAAGGAGCAGACATCAACCAGTCGTTCATCGCAGTGGAGCATAAGGACGATTGTAATTGCGGCGGCACGGGTTGGGATCCCGACGGAACGAGAACCACCGAAATCATTTACGACAGCAGGATAACTCCGAATTCTGTAGTGGTAGTGACGGGCATCTTTGCGGCTACAAATTATACTTGTTTGATAGAAGACCCTGAGGATGGTAGTGTAAAATTCGCATGTGCCGCACCTGTTCCAGATGGATTTGAAATCAACTATGCAATATTCAATACGGGGTAAGATATCACAGAAGGACTAACGGCTATAGCTCCTGCGGATTGTCAGCCCTTGTACTCGTGGAGCGTTAATTTTACTCTACAATTCGTACATTCTGTTACTGCCAGAGGATATCTCTGGCCGCATTTAGAGCATTCCATATGAGACATTGGGTTATGGTGACGTTCTTCCATGCAGACAGCAAAGCGAGCTGGATCTATTAAAAGATGAACCGGCTTGTTCTCAGAGGTCTTGCAGTTTGTCAAGAACTTCATTGACAAGGAGCAAATCGTCCGTCAATGCCTTTCTTTTCTTTAGAATATTGAATTTCAGCTGCCGTTTGTAGACTGGCGTATATGCCGAAAGATCGCCCTTCTTTACATCATGTATGAATTTCCTTTCGGCCTTGCTTAGCACTACCATAGCGCATTTTTCCCCATACTTAACGTTATTGAATACCATAACTTCCTTACTTAACCGTTATGGTTGACCCTAACACTTATTAGCCTGTGTTATGATATTCCATAACATGCAATCAAGCGTGATTCGAAAAGAGATCGTCAAGCAAACAGACTACATCATTGTCTTTGGCTGCGTAAGGGCCAAGTACGAGCACCATCACTACTGGGACGCGCTAACGCAAAGCTTCACCTGTCCAAAGGGAGCCGGCAGCGTTAGGGGAGAACCGATATGAAGTGGAATAGCAACGAACGCAAAAAACAACTGAATCACAACGGCTTGCCAGTCAAGGGCTGTTACTGCCAGGGAATGAGGGAAAAGGGATTCGGTGCAGATTTCGTATGTGGTCACTGCACGGGTGAGGATGCATCACTCGAAGCGATGGAGAGGGGGATCTCGCGGGCGGAGAGGAGCTACACAGAATGAGTTCTAAGGAATGTAAGTTTGGCTGCCATGCGATTCTCACCTGGGATAACGGCAAGCGGGTATTTCTAGACCCGGACGGAACCCAGCATACAAAGGAGCGCTGCGAGTCGCTAAAGGCAAAGCCACAGACAAAGCCAGCGCCTACGCTAGAGGATGCGCTTAACGAAATCAGACAGTCCATATCCCACCTGGCGAAAGCGGTAGAAGCAATATCAGCGAGGTCGAGAGCATGAGCGACGAGCTATCGCAGCCGTACCCGTACAGCGTCAAAATTGAGCGTATCACCAAGGGGGCTAGGTACACGATCCACGTTTACAACAAAGACAAAGAGCAAGCCATGTCTGAAGCGGCGGGCATGTACATCGCGCTAGGTAGAAGCCTAGAAGCTCAAGGTCAAGCAGTTGCACCGGTGGAATCCAAATGAAGCATCTCAAACTAGACATTACACTGACAGACGACCAGTACGACTGGCTGGCCGCCATGTGCTGCCTTAGAGGATATGGACACGACTTCAGTCGATATGCGTCAGATGCAATCTTTAGCGCCATTCAAGTGGATATTGACGGAATCATCCCACCCAGAAACCGGGTTTACGACAAAGCCATGACTGCAATAGGCTACGGCTGCTTAGTCACGACAGAATTTGGTAAATCTAAAGGTGGTGAATGAGCACGAGTAGCAAGAAAAAAATCAAATTCACAGACCCGGCGTTCGAGCAATTCTGGGAAAGGTACGCGCAGATGAGAGGGATATCCCTTGAACAATGCGGAGTTTTGGCTATGCAGAGCATGACGAATATAGTCTAAGAGCAAGAAGGAGCGTACGGCAACGACCCCGGCTACTTTGGTCGGTACGCCAAGAAGTTATTCAAGGACAAGGAAAACCTATTCGGCCAATATCTCTAGCCGTTCCCCTTTTTCCTTTTTTATCTAGGCTTTTCCCATTCCGTCTTGCTAACTCGCAGCCATTCATCTTTGCAGACGGGGCATACACCTACCCCGTTGGCTTTCCTAGCTCTAATCTTTAGCCAGTCGCCATTGGGACAAATGAAATAGTACACACGGCAAGCTCGAAGAGGCTCATTATAACAAAGCTAGCACGTTAGGGGGAGTGTGTGTCCCAACTGGCTTGCTTCACGTATTGTTTTATAATAGTTCAAGGTGCGATACAGAATGATAAACGCAAAGATTGCTGGAATGCTAGTAGTGGCATTCGTAGCTGGCTCTTTCGTAGCCTCGCCAGAGCTGAGGGCATACGCGGCAAATACTGTTTTTTCAACAGACATTGTAGATGGAGAAGTCAAAACAGTGGACCTTGGAAGTAATGCGGTAACGGCAGCAAAGATAAAGGATAATGAGGTTAAAGCGGCTGAAATAGCTGCTGATGCTGTAGGAGCATCCGAGATTAAAGGGGTGTCAAAACTGATATTTGCTCAATGCATACCCACGCAGGAAGAAAGTCAAAGAAGCGTTACCACCCTAAACATCCTAAATGTACAATGCCCGGTCAATGGCGTAGACAATGACGACCATGTTATAGCTTCGTTAGAATTTGGACACCCTTGCTTTGTGCTATCGGGTACTGACCCTGCTCCTAGCGGGAATATTGTACCCATCATATTCCAAAACTTTTGTCCACAGACTACCCAAATAGGCGCAGCCTCCATTGCCATGATAGTCTACGACGACTAGTACAGGAGGAGCAAGTGTGAAGATAAACGCCGCAACCTTCTTTTTCCTTTTTTCATATAGAATATCACCATAAAGCATTTTATCCATGATGAATAACCCGCCAGCAGCCGAATTCAGACCGCTGGCAGGAGAGAAGCCGGGATGCTCGGGAAAGCAATTGCTTCTCTACCTGCATAAGCT
>JAKEIF010000160.1 GCA_022545875.1 Nitrososphaera sp. | reverse complement strand
TAAACTGCCCGTCGACAGCCCCGCTCGGCTGGTTCTGGAACACGCACTTCTTGCACTAAGGCTAGAATCTACGCGGGGCTAGTAAGAAACTTTGAATAGCTCAACAAGCCGGGACTTCACGACAAAGATCGAAAAGCTGTCTTTCAGTCATTATCGAAAAAGAAAAAGGTTGTAGGCCGCCTACTTTTTTCTGGTCGGCACAAAGTCAAGCACTACGCCGCGCTTTTCGTCATAGTCAAATACGTACTTTTCATCTTTCGATATAGGCATCGTATCTAACGCCTTGTTTCTGCACGAAGGACATGTGCCAAGCATGTCGGACCGGAAAACCGACGCGCACCAGAAACACGAACCGCATATGGCAAAGTGCACTCTTGAACTCCTACCTACTTGTAGTTGTTCTATCGCTGTGTTGTTATTCATTGTAATACATTCCTGCTATTGTATAATCACGTGGCGTGACTGAACTTATAGCGAAATAACAATCTGCAATAGACTAATTTAAGTTTTCACCGCCTGCACCTCAAGCGGCAAGTCATTGGTAAAGATTTTCTGTTCGATGTGCCGATACTTTTTCCGCAATTACCATCGAGGCGAGCCTAGTCAAAGTCGAAAAGGTCTCCAAGGAATCCTCTCCTGCGCCACGGCCCGCGACGCTCGTAATAATCGTCATCGTAATCGTCGTGGTCTCTGTCGCCATGGTATCGCCTGTAGTGGTCTTCATCATATTTCGTTTGCATGTTGGCGACCTTATCCAGCTCTCCGCGGTCCAGCCAGACGCCTTTGCATGCGGGACAATGATCGATATCGACATCGTTTCTTCTGACCTCTTGCATAGATGCTGAGCAGTTTGGACATTGCATTACACTATTTCGCGGTAACATGAAATAAAATGATAACTGGTGAGAATCGCATAGTTGGTTTAAATTACCGCCATTATTAGGTAAGCCTAATTAATCATGCGTCGAGTGATGCATACCGAGGAAGAAGTATAATGAAAATCTTTCAAGCGAAGACGTTATCAACCATTGCCTTGAGCGTTCTAGTTTTCCTGATATCACCCCTGCCCTCTATGGCGCAGCAGTCAAGCAATCCAGACTCGCTGATAATCGTCGTCAATCTAGAGAGGATAAGGACTCAACTCGTACTGGCCGAATCCAGTTTCGAAGCCAAGGATACCGAATCGGCATTTGCCCATGCTTTTATTCCACACTCTATTACTTTTCCATCCATCAAGAACCTGCTCATTTCTGTTGACGGGCAGTCGTCCTCAAATCTAGAGTCCATGTTGACAGACCTGCCAATCAAGATCAGAACTGGAAATCTCTCCCCGGAAACACTTGGCAGCGACATTGCCCAGATCAATTCAGTTATCGATGAGTTCATCAACAAGGTGGCCCCCGGACTCCAGTCTGACAAGGCTGCGTCTTCGCAGCTAGTCGTATTTCTGCTAAGAGACGCTGTCCAGTCGTACCAGTTGTTTGAGAGCGAACAGGAGAGAGTCGATTATGAAAATTCGGTCGGTCTGGCGCAACAGGCAGATAAAAGATATCAAACTATTTCGAATTTGCTCGAGGAGAGACGCAGGCTTGAAGTAGACTCTTTCTTTGCAGAACTTCATTTGTCATTGCAGGAACAGGCAGACGCGGCTTCAATCGCAAGTCTGGCAGGAGCCATCGAACGCGACCTAGGCGAGGATCTTGCATTAGGACAAGGCGCTGGCAGCGAGTACCAAAATTACCTTAACACCATCAGAGAACTGCTTGCAAAGGTTGTCACCGAAGTTAATGCTGGCAATTACGACCAGGCCGACCAGCATGCAATATCCGCTTACCTTGACAATTATGAGTACTTGGAAGCACCGATAGAGAAGCACGATGTTGAGCTCATGACAACAATAGAGATAGAGATGAGGGAGGAACTCAGAGAAATGATCAAGGCGGAAGACCCGCCGGCAGACATTGAAGCGCACATCAATGGAATACTCGAGAAACTTGTAACCGCGGAGGAGCTCTTGGCAAACGATCCTGAACTAGCAGGGCCCGGCACAACAGGATCTGGATCAGGTTTTGCCGACATTGAGGGCCTTTCGGCGGGCTTTGGAGCCTACACCGGCGAGCGTCGCGCAATGGGCGAGGCGGAGGATCCGGCAAAAGCCCAGGTTAGAAACGACATTGACCAGATAAGATTAAAGCTAGACGAAGTTCTTCGCCTCTACGGCGAGGGAGATACCCAAGGGGCACTGACAACTTCACGATCCGCGTACCTCGACAGCTACGAGAACATAGAAATCCCGCTGAGGCCGATAGACCCAGACTTTACGCTTGACATGGAAATCAAATTTGCACAGCTCCGCAACTTAATCCAGGCCAACGCCCCCTACTCTGAAGTCGAGGGCAAAATAATAGAAATCAGGCGGGGCCTTGACGAATCAGAAAGGCTCGTTTCAGGCACTGGCGTGCTGGCACCGACGATAGCATTCTCCACTTCATTTTCGATAATTTTCCGCGAAGGTCTAGAGTCTGCTCTTATCATCGGAGCGATTCTGACATACCTCGAAGCGTCAAGAAACGAGCGGTTTAAAAAGCACGTTTACTATGGCATCGTTCTCGCCTTTGTGGCGACTGCTGTGACATGGTTTATCGCCCAATACATTATTCAGATATCCGGGGCTAGCAGGGAACTTATAGAGGCGATAGCAGGAGTTTCAGCCGTCGCCGTCCTCTTCTGGGTCAGCTTTTGGATTCTCAACAAGGTGGAGACAAAGAAGTGGATCGAGTTTGTAAAGGCAAAGGTGTGGAAGGCGACTGCAACGGGTAGCGTAATGGTATTCGTGATGCTTTCCTTCTTTACGGTTTACCGCGAAGGCTTTGAAACCGTACTCTTTTACCAGGCGATGCTGTCGTTTGCGAAATACATGGAATGGTATGTCGCAGCGGGCCTTGTCGCAGGGCTAGCGGTAATTATCACGGTAGCGTTTGTCGTGCGAAAACTGGGTAGAAGGCTACCCCTGAGAGTATTGTTTGGGCTCACAATGGGCATCGGGGCCTACATGTCGATTGCGTTCATGGGCAATGCCATACGTGAATTCCAGGAGGTAGGATACATCAGCACGACGCATTTGATCGGAACTATCCCTAGGCTCGACATAAACATGGCTACAATGACTGGTATTCATCCGACCTTAGAGACCATTGTCGCTCAGCTGGCGCTTCTCGCGGTCTATCTTGTAGGTTCCCTCTATGTGCTAGTACTCCAGCCGCGCAGGAATAGGGCGATCGAGTCGGCCAGAAAGTCACGCGCTGACTTGGCAAAGCAGGGCGCTGTTGAAGCAGAAAAAAAGAGGATGGACCTCGATTGAGGTCTCATGCACCGTGCTTGAAACACGGTGCATCAAGGATATAGCGAGCATGTCCAATGTCTTTTATGCGATGACCAAGTCAGCCTAGTAGAAATGAGAAGATACTTGGGATTGACGGCAATACTTGCGATAGC
>JAKEIF010000159.1 GCA_022545875.1 Nitrososphaera sp. | reverse complement strand
TCCAGACAACCAAGAACATGATTCAGACTGCATTTTCTGCGCAGAAGCAGTTCGCAAGCATCTGGAATGTTCCAGCAATGCCATACGGCGACCTGTACACAAGACAGTCAAACGAAATGACCAACAATGCAATTAGATCTGTTGGCATCAACAACCAGCTGACTATTAACGCACTCGATGCGGCAAGAGAAAACCTAAAGATCTACAACAGAACAGTAGATGCAGTTACGGACTTTTCTACCAACGTCGCAAAAGCCTGGACAACTTTCTTCGCCCAGCAGCAAGCACAGTTCACAAGACAGTAAACCTGTCTCTTTTTTCTTTTTCACTTTTTCTGGGATCGCTAGTCCGTCGACCGTAGATTTTGGACGCTATTCGTGAGCGATTTGTTAACAGGGGACTTCAAGGCTCATAATTAATAAATAAGGTAGTGTCGCTATTACGCGAGTTGTCTACAACCGCCTTGAGTGAGTATGTTTGTGAAGATTGTGGGACCCTTCTTCGCCACAGTAATCCTAATACTCTCGAAAGCATGAGAGACGTTCACAATCAATTATGTGTAGTGAAAAGACAAAAGACAGCGGCTGCGGCAGCCACTGTCCCTAAACCCGCTCCTGCCGCTGCAGCGCCTAGGGCTGCACCTTCAACTGCACCAGCGGCGGCGACCCCGGCTATGGAAGCTCCTCCAGCCCCCCCTTCAGCAGGAGGCTCCACCACCATCTCCCTTTCAGGCACTGGCACTAGCTATGGCAAAGTCGAAGGACCGATTGACGCCAAGTTCAAAGAGTCAAGGAAAATGGCTGGAACATACGAGGGAATCAAGGTATGGGGCCCAGTAGACGCTCCCGGCCAATTGGGAATATGGGGAGACTCTGTCTGCGTTGACTTTGACATATGCGTGGCTGATGGGGCATGCATCGAAGCCTGCCCAGTCAACGTGTATGAATGGCTCCAGACTCCGGGGCATCCAGCATCTGAAAAGAAGGCGTTTATGATTAGGGAGAAGGACTGCATATTCTGCATCGCGTGTGAGAACGTCTGTCCACCTCAGGCTGTCAAGATATTCACGAAAGGCTAGCAAGTATCTATAAATAGAAAAGAACGCTACAGACGGACTAGCAGGAGCGTATAGCCATGTATGGACCAGGAGCTTTTCTTTACACTATCTTTCTAATGATCTCTTGGGTCATCCTGATCTATTCCATAAACTTCTATTATCTGGCCTATCTGTCGCGAAATAATGTCCGATATGAAAAGAAACGCAGGGAAAAGATCGATCTCCCTGCAAACCTGCCCATAGTGACTATACAACTTCCTCTATACAATGAAAAGTACGTGGCAAGAAGGCTCATAGACGCAGTATGCCAGATCGACTACCCCAAGGACAAGCTAGAGATTCAGGTTCTTGATGATTCCGATGACGACACAGTGGACCTCATTCAATCAATCGTCGACGAATATCGGTTCAAGGGTTTTGACATGGTTCATATCCACCGCGTCGACAGAACTGGATACAAAGCTGGAGCCCTGAAAGCCGGTCTTAAGATCAGCAAAGGAGAATTTGTTGCAATATTTGACGCAGATTTTATCCCGCCACGACACTTCCTAAAACATTTGATCAAATACTTTAACGATCCAAAGATGGGGTTTGTCCAGTGCAAGTGGGGCCACATTAACGAAGACTTTTCGACCCTTACGAGCGCCCAGGCCGTATCGCTTGACCTTCACTTTCTTGTGGAGCAAAAAGCAAAGAGTTTCACGCATTATTTCATGAACTTTAATGGAACTGCCGGGGTTTGGAGGAGAGCATGCATTGACGACGCCGGAGGCTGGCACACCACAACACTTGTTGAAGACATGGATCTTAGCTACAGGGCACACATGAGGGGCTGGAGATCGCTGTTTCTTGACGACATCGTAGTTGACGCAGAACTGCCGGTGCAAATGAACGCGACCAAGCGACAGCAGTTTAGGTGGGCAAAGGGAGCAATGCAAGTCGCGCTAAAATTGCTAGCCGATGTCCTCATCAGCAGGAAGGTCCCTGTAGACACCAAACTTCAATCATTTATTCACATGACGCGTCATATCGTTAACCCACTTTTCTTGACGCAGTTTCTAATCTTCCCAATGCTCCTGGCAATGGACTTCAAGTTGTATACGGAAAGTTGGGCCCCGTTTCTTGTACTTGGGACCTATATTGCGCTGGGACCAGGTGGATACTTGGCTGTGATAAACCAGACTTGGAAGGATCAATGGAGGAAAAAGGCGTGGCAGTTCCTCTTCCTGAATTTCCTTGCTGCCGGCATTACCGTCAACAACACAGTTGCAGTCTTTGATGCCATACTTGGAAAAAAGAACGAGTTTCTACGGACGCCAAAGTTTGGCGTTGTAAACAAAAACGACGACTGGAGAGGCAAAGAGTATGTCCTGCCATTCACAAAGACTACGCTGCTAGAGATCTTTTTCGCAGTTTACGGCTTTGTCGCCGTGTTCATATCCATGTTTTCTGGGAACCCGGTCTATGCGCCCATGATAGCCATCCCGACAATCGGATTCGTCTATACCGCGTATCTAAGCATCGCACATTCCTCATTTAAGAAAAAGCGGCCCGGCGCTCCCAAATCAATTGTGCCGGCGATAGAGGCAAAGGGAGGGAGTACAGTAACGACCGCGACGGCAGTAGAGAAAACGCGCATTTCACATAACGTTAACCAAAGAATAGTGCTAGCCGGTGTCATGATATTTATCATACTCGGAGGAGCAATTGCATATCAAGGCTATATTTCTGCCATATATCCGGCGAATATGGCCCTTGGTTATCTGATCCGCGCGCAGAGCGCCCAGACGCCCGGACAATTGGCAGAATACATGGAACTCACAAAGGATGCCCTGCCAGAAGAGGGAAATCCTGTCTGGCTATTCCAGACGGTCAGAACCGACTTTGTTCTTATCCAGGATACACTAGATGACGTGATCGTAAGAGCTGATCTCACAAAGTCGATAGATCCTCATAGCGCCGCCTATAACGTCGCGATGATTGACATGCATGACACGGCAGACGCTCTTGAGTCAAACCTACTTGAGGCATTGCCTTACATGTTTGTGAGCATCGGCAACATGATTTACGCCTCAGTCTGGGTGCTGGCAATAATCGTTATCTTTGCGGCGATGAGGATGGTCAATGGCAAGGCACGCGCCAAATACGAACAGCAATTCAAGACGGTCTAAGAAGACACTGTCACCAGGTCAGGCACGAAGTAATTTGAGGTCAGATACCCTAGTACTTTCATCATCATTCAGAAAGTGCAGTCTTCATCCCTCTCAATACGCTTGATCGCTTGCAGTATTAACCCTTCGGGCTGCGAAGGAAGCCTTGGTGCAATTTTCTTCACAAAAACGGGTGCAAACTGTCACGTCGGTTCTTAAATAAGAATTTTGAAGGTCTACCTCATGACGGTGGACGAAAAACTTGTCATCAAGAGGATCCTGTCTGTTGGTTCGGCCGGAATAAAAAAGACAGATCTGAGAAAGGAATTCGGAGAAATCGATTCAGTTCTGGAAGAGATCATTAGCAGAGGGGAGATTTTTGTGGACAAGAGGGCAGGCGCGTATTACTGTTGGCACAGGGAGAGCTATGTACAGAGCTTGCTCAACTCTGATCCAAGGTTCAAGCTAACCTATGAAATGCTAAAGTCGATGGAAGAGACGACCGCGACACTGGCAAGCAATATCTCGAATCTTTCGCGATACGTCCTTGAAATGAAGAACGAACAGCAGTCGTCTACATATCAGCAGCAACTTGCCACATCATCTGCATCTGGAGGGAGCCGACGTAGCATTCCGAGTGTCAGCGACTTTAAGAAAGAGTTTGACGTCGAACTAGCAAACTCGGCTTCTTCGATCGGTTGGGTCGAGCTTGCCAAGCTGAGAAACCAGCTCTGCGAAAAACTGGGACTTACCTCGGAAGAATTCTACCGCTTGGTCGAACAAGTTACGGGCCAAAATCAAGATAGATACGAACTTTCAACCGGTGGTGGCGAAGGAGTAATGGTCAGAGGTCTCTTGCATGGATTTGTGAGGTGCATCTAGTTGTACCCATACAAACTCGATCGCAATCCATATCCTAGCAGCCCTACCCCTACCCTTATTGACGCAAAAATCCTGGGGGGAAAACGACACAAGGATGCAAAGAATGCTTTGCTATCGTGCATCGGCGACCTATATTCCAAGGTCCAATCAGGTGAAGCAACCGACAAGGACTTTAGGCTGGTTACGGTAATCCAAGATGTCGGCTCTGGCAAGACGCACCTTGCACTTCACACAAAGGGCCTAAAGGAGGTCAGCGATTCTTCTGTTGTTTCCTATGTGGACATGTCACAGGTTTCACCTAGAAACATGCACAGTCTTTACAGCGCAATGCTTGCCGGCTTCACGGACGAATATGTTGTATCTTTGCGCACGGCGCTGGTAAAGAGCCTAGTCGAAAAGGCCGAGCGAAATATTGGAGTGGCCAAGAAAATCTTCAACTATGGATTCATGGACTCTATCACCGGCAGGAGTGTTGCTGAGAAGGCCAACCAACTTTTGCGAAATGAGCTCGTTCCCAACTTTTCCGCCATCACTGAAACCCTAAAAGGAGAACTCGCTCCAGTCGAGATAGCAATCGCCAAACTGGCCATCGAAGGCAAGTTTAGGGCCGATGCGCAGAGCGTCGTTTCGCTTGAAGACATTATTGCAAGCCTCGCGGCCCTTGCGCGCCTGAATCTGAAATATCTTAACAGGCTGACTTTGTTCCAGCTGGATGAATTCGATGTAGATCGGGAGTCTGTTGACTTTGTGAAAGCAGTCATCAATGCCCACGTCCCCGCGGCGACTCTGATGTTGATTTTCACGCCGTCATCATACGATGACATTAGACGGGCGAACGTATCGGTCTTTGACCGGCTGGAGAAGGCCAACTACAAGGTTGACATTGCAGGATCCAACACCCTTGAAGAGGTCATTGATATTGCTCTAGAATACATCAGGTATCATGACGCCACAAAGAGCTTTACCGATAAGGAGGAGCGCGATCTCGCCGCAAAGATAAAAGTAATCTACGACGAATTCTCTGATTTCCGAAACGTAAGATCAATGCTTAACATAATGTACCATGCGACTGAAAATGCAGCAAAACGAGGTGTAGCTTCTATTGATGAGCAGGCAATAGACGACACAATCAAGAACGTGTATCCTGGCCTTCGCATCAGGGGAAGCGTGATGGACGTTCCAATCTCTGACTTTATCAGGATAAGGCGCGACTGGAACGACATGCAGACGCTTGAAACAGGAGTAAGGTCTGCGGTTAAGGATCTAGTCAACTATGCCCACGAAGTTGGAATTGTGGCCCGGCCACAGGCATCGGAAAGTAAAGGGAACGGGATAGACGTCATATTCAGCGACCCATACGGCACAAAAGTGGCCATCGCAGTTGTGATCAACAAGGACCACGCAAAGAGCTTTGAGCAGATATCAAACACACTAAAATCTACAGGTTTTGTAGACAAGCTGGTCATCCTTACAAACGCAAACACCTCTGCGGGTACAAACGGGAGCACAGTGGTAAACATCGACAGAAGCAAGATGATAGATCTGCTCTACTTTAGCAACAAATACAAGAACAACGAAATCCTTGATGATGATTCGCAAAGAGCACTGATGCTTGCCAAATCGATCAGAGTCTGCTGATTATAGAATGTAGAAAACTACATTCCCAGTTACTCGCGGCGAAAATCAGCCAAATCTCAATAGAAAAAACGCATAAAGCTTTGAGATGGAGAGTATTTTCTTTTCTGTCTCAATAAAGAAGCTCCTAATTTTTTACCCGGCTTTGATATATCTTGACAAGTAACGTTCTTCTAGAAGAGACATCCACCCTATTGTCGTAATTTGAAAACCTCATTGTCCTACTACGGATACAGCTCTTCGACTTTGAGACGGTTATTGGAAGAAAAGTCTGTCCGTCTCAATTCGTGCGATGAAGATGAGTTCAGAAGCGGAATTGAGGAAATAAACGGTCTTCTGAGTAGGATCTATCCACCGACATCGTCGATAATGCAGGCGGTGGACATAAAGGGACAGGATTATGCGACTTACTATTATTCCGCATTTTCAGGGGCTTTGGACTTGGACTCTTCCCTTGCCGTCTATGACAAGGTGAAGAATTTAGTTCGAATAGTAGTATTGATGGATAGGTACTTTGAGGTGGGAAACCAGAGGTATCGCAGGCTGGGGCAGGCCTTGATAGCCCGGCTCAAGAGAGAGGGAGACGAGTCCTTGAAGAGCATCATTAGATTTAACATGAAGCAGTTTTGGCCTTTCTGGAAATTTGAAGGCTATACAAAGACGCTCATGCTAAACGGATACAGGTTTTCTGAATCCGAAATAAGGAATTTTAACCTCTTCAAATCCTCAGACGCCCCACTGCTTTATGCGCCTGTGCTTGAAGCAGCTGTCCCAGGCTTTCCGCACAGCGCCTCATTGATAATTCACTACAACCAGGCGCTTCAGGATATTGAGGATGATCTTGAAGATATCCAAGAGGATCTTCGAGACCAGATGCCAAATATTTTCATCTTGGCCTCGCTGGGCAATAACCCTTCGAAGGCATACTCAAAGTTGTATAAACACAGAATGAACGGATCAAAGTTATCCATTCTTGAGAATTCCTCGGAAACAATCCTTGGCATTGTCAACGAATACGTCACGTCCATTGAAGGCATCGGCGTGCCCGACCAGTTCAAATTCCTAAAGTACCTTTCTAGGGACTACGCAGAAAGAATCACGAAAAAGCTACCTGCCTGTATTCAAGAAAGCCAGAGGCCGGCCGCGGCCTAGACATAGCCCTAGCCATGCCACCTAGCTCGCTGAGAAATTACTTTCGGTTCCTGAGGGAGCAACGTTCGACGTACCTTCAATTTAACAAACAGCTT
>JAKEIF010000158.1 GCA_022545875.1 Nitrososphaera sp. | reverse complement strand
TCACGCCAAGGAGGTAAATGGCGGTGCCAAATCCTGCTCCCAAGTAACTAGAAAACAAGTTTGGATGTGCCCCTGCTGGAATATACGCAAAGAGAAAGAGAAGCGGCATTAGAAACGAAACTAGCGCCGCCCTTGCCAAGCTAGCTCCAAAGACTGATATGAATATCCCAACCCGCAATCCGGCGGCAAGGAACATTCCTGCAACAACATAGTCTAGGTCCGGGCTGCTCTTTGAGAAGAGGAAATCGGAGGCCATTCCCATAAGGCCCGTCAGGAGCCATAGGACGTTTGCGAAAAGAGAAACGTGACCCACCTTTGAAAGTTTGTTCACCGGAGTCCCGCGCAGCGAGAGATAGTCGGCAAAGTGAAGAGCTGCAAGAACTCCAGTGCCTAGTGCAAGGTAAGGGAGCATCGCAGATGGCTCGGCTTTCAGAAAATATAGATGAGCGACGACTACGAGTATGCTTCCACAAACGAGTGAACCTGCAAAAGACTGCCTGAAAGAAGATGGACTAAGCTGTGTAAAAGACCACCGCCGGTGGATGTTTGAAACATCGTCTTCTTGAGCACGCTCAAGCATCTAAACTTCAACCGACAGGGAAAAGTATCCTTATCAGAATAGAAGCAGCGATAACTGAGCCAGTGATCGCCAACACAATTTCGGGCTTTACCTTTACGCCCCTTGTCTCGTCTTCGAAAAACCTAAGCAGGCCTGCGCTTGAAGCAGGTAGCGGGGCATTCTTCTTCTTGCTGCTCATTGCCAGTGCAATCAACGGTCTATGCTTTTAAATACATTCCGATGGTTACGCGCTCAGGCTCTTGACTTTTTCAAGAATCCGAAGGCAGCTTTCAAGAAGGTCTGCCTTTTGCTTTTGAAGCATGATGTCGTTTTCCGCTCCAATTTCTGAGGTCAGCCGGATTATCTTTTGCTCCATGATTTCGATGCAGGACGCAAGGTCTGAAGAAGAGGTGGCAGGCTGTTTAGGGTTCTCCGTTAATTTCTCGGTTAGGACCGGGGCTGTGATTTTTTCTGCACCACAATTAATGCAACTTGTCTTATCGCCATACTTGATGACGACTCCCCCACACTTTTCGCATGGCTCACCTGTCAGCGTTCCTCCCCTTATCAGGAGCGACGCAGCATTTTTTATTTTGGCCGAATTGTCGGAGGACATGTAGACATTATACGTCGAAGTCAAATTTCTTTTTTGCGATTTGCACTTGAGATACAACAAGGCTTAATAATAGGAATTGTGAAAAATGTGATACTCGATGGCGGTTATCTGTAAAAAATGCGGTCTGCCTGACGACCTCTGTGCGTGCGGGGAACTTGAAAAGGAAGACGCCCGAATCGTCGTCCGCCTTGAAACGAGAAGATTTTCAAAAACAACCACTCTTATCGAAGGGCTTAACCCGAAACTTTCAGACATGCAGAGGATTGTTAAAGAATTAAAGAGCACGTTTGCCTGCGGCGGCACAGCAAAGGACGGCTTTATCATGCTGCAGGGCGATCATCGCGATGACATTAAAGGTTACTTGGTAAAGTTAGGTTTTAACGAAGAAGCAATTGAAGTGCAGTAGCCGATATCATTGTCATTTTCAATTTAGGATTTCGTACGAACGCATTTAAACCGGCCGGGGTAGATGGTGCTCGATGCACAAGAACAACTCTCGAGGGCGACACAAAAGAGTTGAAAATCGCCTGGACGAAACAGTCAGGATAGCATCTATTGTGCAGAAAGGAATGGCTACCGGGAGATCGAGCTATGTAGAAATGCGGGCGTTGGAAAGGATTGTCAAGCACAACATCAACACAAGCGTCCAAATAATCAAGGTAGGCCCTGCAGCAAAGGACGCAGATGTCGCAGACCTCTTGTCTCGATTCGCATCTATCCACGGCGGTTATTCAGATACGCTGACGCCAAACGGAGTTTTAAAAAAGATTGAACTTGAAAGGCTGCTGGCAATAGATTCCGAAATATCCATCTGCCTTGGAATGCTAGAGTCCCATGGAGTTTCACGCGCAAAGATCAGGGACGTCGTAGATACGCTAAGGGAATTGATAGAAGAAAGAAAAAAGTTAGTCGGGACGCTCAGAGCCTAAGATGAGTCTTTAGGCCCTTGTAGCGGTTTCGTATCGTAACCTCTGTGACACCCGCTGCCTCTGCCACGTCCTTCTGGGTCTTGTTTTCCCCATTCATGACGCATGCAACGTAAAGTGCCGCCGCAGCTAGACCCATGGGATCTTTTCCGGCCGAGATCTTGCCCTCTTCTGCTTTCTTTAGAATTTCGAGAGCCTTGCGCTTTGTCTTTTCCGATAGTCCTGCCTTGCTGGCAATCCTGGCGACACACTTTACCGGGTCGACTACCGGCATCTTTAGGTCAAGCTCGCGTATCAGCAGCCTGTAGCACCTTGCAACGTCCTTTTTCTTGATGTTGCTTGCATTTGCAATGTCCTTCAGAGTCCTTGGGGTTTCAGTGTCACGGCATGCTGCATAAAGTGCTGCAGCGACTAGAGCGGAAATTGACCTACCACGTACAAGGCCCTTTTCCAAGGCTTTTCTGTAGACATACGCAGCCTTTTCAATAACTGCGTCGCCTACTGCAAGCTTGTCCTTTAGCCTATCGAGCTCCGAGAACGCCTGGCGGAAGTTTCTGTCAACAGGCTCGTGCACCTGGCTTCTGCTGTCCCACGTCCTCAGCCTTTCGATAGTACTTTTCATTGACGCGGAAAGCGGCTTGCCTGAAGCATCCTTGTCGACGGGGCCGATTATAGTTGCCAGTCCCATGTCGTGCATTGCAAGCGATGTCGGAATGCCTGCCCTACTTCTATCCTCGTGTTCTTCCTTGGAAAATGCACGCCATTCTGGGCCTAGTTCTTCAATCCTCTCGCTGACTACAAAGCCGCAGCTTCCACAAAACATTTCCCCGCTAGAGTTGTCTGTTACCATTGATCCCCTGCCACAACGTGGGCAGCGATCACCAAACATTGAAACATCTTTGACCAATTTTTTTCACCAAAACTATTTTGGCTGCCTTCGCAACCTTATATAAATATTTTATTCTTATATATAAACATTTTCCATATTGGCTCTGTCCAATATCCGTTTGGTAATAAAGGTGTCAAAATTCGTTTGGTGAAATCAGTCCTTCAACGGTTTTCTGTGTGTGATTCTCACATGCAGACCTAGGCTTTACCGGCTCCTTCCCGTTGATGGCGCTTGAAGCGGTCGGCAACTTCTTGAGGGGAAGGAATTTGTCCGAATACTACTTCGTATTGCTTAACCTGATCAGTTAGAAAGATACTCAAGGCTTTCATCTCCATCGGGTCGAGGATCAGTTTCGCTTCTAGTATTCGTCGTATCCGCATCTTGTCAAAATCTATAGGTTCCATCGATAACGCGGGGG
>JAKEIF010000014.1 GCA_022545875.1 Nitrososphaera sp. | reverse complement strand
CGGAATCCAGGACATGCCAGGCAATGCCGCTGGTACCATAATGGTTGACGACGAAGGGGTAGTCTCGGGAAGAACCGCCGTGATAGAAAAAGGGATACTAAAGTCCTTTCTGCATAACCGCGAATCCGCGCATACATTTGGTACAAGTTCTACCGGGAACGCCAGAGCATTTCAGTATAATGACGAGCCTTTGATCCGGATGCGCAATACGTTCGTTGAACCCCGATTTAACAAACTTGAAGAAATGATAAAAGAAACACGGCATGGCTACCTTGTAAAAGGGGCGCGTAACGGTCAGGCGGACGCCAACGGCGAGTTCATGTTCGGGGCAGAAGAAGCGTTCCTCATAGAAAATGGCGAGCTCGGAAGCCTGATGAAGGGAGACAGCATCTCCGGAAATGCGTTTGAAGTCCTTCGCTCAGTTGACATGGTAGGAGACCAGTTCCAGTATGACATCGGGACGGGGTATTGCGGCAAGTACCAGCCAGCAAAGGTAGATGGAGGCGGCCCTCACGTGAGGTGTACTGCAGTAATAGGGGGACTGCAATGATGCGCGATCTTGTTCGCTTTGCCGTCAAGGAGGCCGAAAGGCATGGCGCCGATGAGGCTGAAGCATTTGCGGCAACCGCTGCCGAGTCTGAAGTCTTTCTGGAAAACAATGATCTCAAACAGGCAAAGTCACAGCAGATGGGCTCGGTAGGCCTGCGTGTGATTGTTGATGGATCCTTGGGATTTTACTCTGTCAACAGGCTTACCAAGGATTCGATTCGCGGCGCAGCGTTGATGGCAGTCAAGATCGCCCGTGTCAGCCCACGCGACAAATTCAACTCACTTCCTCGCAAATCAAAAATTACATTGCTGCGTGGGATCTATGACAAAGCTTCCGAGACGTTTGGCGTGGAGCAAGCAACGAGGGCTGCAGCAGATATGCTTGAAGCCGCCAAAGCGCGGGATTCCCGAATCACCGTAGACAGCGGCAATTTTTCATCAGCAAGAATAACCCACTATATTTCAAGCTCAAACGGACTTGACCTGTCAGAAAGGCTCTCCAGCTTTTCATGGAGCATAATGGGAATGGCAATCGAGGGAGGGGAAGTCTCCAGTTTTGACTTTCAAAGTGGCGGAACGCACTTTGTCAAAAAAGTAGATGTGCAAAGGACCGCAGAGGATTTCGCAGATACGGTACTTGATTCACTCAATCCCAAGAAAATAGAAAGTTTTCGCGGAGAAATGCTTCTTGCTCCGTCAGCAGTAAACGAGTTAGTAGAAGACATTATCTCTCACTCAATCAATTCCGATGCTGTGCAGAAAAAAACCAGCGCGTTCGCTGGGAAGGTGGGCCAGGCCGTTTCCACGGACATTCTGACAGTCGATGACGATGGAACCAACACCGAAGGACTTGGAGCATCCAGTTTTGACCGAGAAGGCGTCCCTCATCGGCGCAACGTGATAATCGAGAAAGGAGTCCTCAAGAAGTTACTTTACAATACATATACCGGCAAGAAAGATGGTGTCCGGACGACGGGAAACGCCGGCGGTTCCTCGAGTTCGCCGCCTTCGGTGTCAACGACAAACTTCATTATTCGTCCCGGCACTTCAAATGTTGACAAGTTGGTCTCTGAAATGAAAAAGGGAATAGTCGTAAGCAGGTTTTCAGGAAATGTGAATCCGATCAACGGCGACTTTTCAGGCGTCGTAAAAGGAGGCAACCTAGTAGAGCGTGGCAATATCGTTCATGCTGTCAAGGAAGTCATGGTTGCGGGAAACATTTTTAGCGCGCTGAAAAATTTGGATGGGGTATCAAAGGAACGCAAGATCATTCTATCTTCCATCCTACCCTATCTTCGCTTTAGTAACATTTCATTCACGGGAGGCTGAGCCAATATGGAAGCCCAGTACGATATCGCAATAGTCGGCGGCGGCCCTGCGGGACTATCGGCAGCCTATTCCGCAGCAAGGTCGGGGGCGAAAGTTATTTTATTTGAAAAGGACGAAGCAATCGCCCATAACATCAGGACAAGCGGAGTTACTTGGATTGACTCGATGGATAATCTCGGCATCCCAAGTCAATACTACAATCCAATACAAAATTATCGCTTTATCTCACCTGCAAACGATGTTCTGATCTCAGGGGATGTGGCAAAGTCATGCGTGCTCGATGTCAGGGGAGCATATCAATACTTGGCGATGCTTGCTGCGAAGGAAGGCGCGCATATTATGGTAAGGAGCAACGTAACAAACATTCTGAGAGTCGGCGATGCGGTGGCAGGGATAAAGGTCAATACCCCAAAAGGCGAGATCGTTGTCAATTGTACCCTTGTAATTGACGCGTCGGGTTTTAGCTCGTCAGCAGGGCGCAAGGCAGGAATGGTCCCTGAATGGAGGCGTTATGGGGTAGGGGCGGAGTACGAATGCTATTGCGACAATGCAGATAGTTCTACATGGACACTGATGGTCGGACAGCAATACTCGGAGGCGGGATATGCATGGGTCTTTCCACTTTCGGGCAATCGAGTCAGAATCGGCGTGGGAATCGGTCGTCCTGACTCTAACGTAGATCCTCTTGACAAACTGCATTCATTGATGGAAAACAGGCCAAAGCCGGTTGGCTCACTTGGCAAGATTCAGCCACTTGAACTTCACTATGGCTTTATACCCAATGAAGGCGTGCGCAAGAGCACAGTAGCAGATGGATTGCTTCTTGTTGGCGATGCAGCAGGGCAGTCAAACCCGCTCGTGCTTGAGGGCATACGATACGCAATAGAATTCGGTCGACTTGCAGGCAGAGTTGGCGCCGAGTCACTTTCAACCGGCTCAACCAAGGGATCGCTAGCAGAGTACGAAAAAATCTGGAGGGAAAAGGTAGAATCGAAAATTACTTCAGCGCTCAAAGTCCAGTCACGATGGATTGGCCTTACCGATGAGCAATGGGATAAAGAAATCGAGATCCTGAGAGACATGACCGCCGATGAGTTCCTTGACTTTATCAAGGCCGACTTTACTGCTGGCAAAATGATGAAGCTGGCACTTCATCATCCGAAACTGGCCGCTCGGCAGCTGTTTAACATCATAATGAAGGGCTAAGCCGCCAAGATCGGCGCAACTCGTTACGTTTTTATATCAATCTTAAAGCAGCAAATTACGCCATGGCTGGAGAGACCGCCGCGGAATTTACTCCAATTCTTTATATGCTCGGCTTTGGTCTCTTGGCGTCAGTTCCTGCCCTGATTCTGTCAAGGCTACTCTCTCCGCGACGCCGCTACAACCCTGTCAAGTTTCTTCCGATGGAATGCGGACAGATGCCCACGGGAGAAGGCAGATCTCACTTTATGATGCAATATTACGCTTACATCCTGATGTTCGTTGTCTTTGACGTGATGTCGATATTTCTGTACGCCTGGGGAACGGCGTTGTTTTCAATTCCGCGCACCGCGACGCTTCCAATAATAGGTTTTCTGGCAATAATGTTTGCCGCAATGGGGTATGCTCTCTACCTTTCAGGGAGGAAGGGAATTTGGTAATCATGCTAACAAGTATTAAATATCTAAGCAGCGAACAATCCGACAAGGAGGAAATGAGTCGTCTATGAAGAGAGAGCTAGT
>JAKEIF010000157.1 GCA_022545875.1 Nitrososphaera sp. | reverse complement strand
CGTTCACCGTAATTAAGTCTTGCTGCACTAGAGCATCCTCTTGACAATCTCAACCAGTTCGCCGTCGTCTCCAAGGACTCCCGCTTGTGAGTACTGAGTCTTGGTCTTTCTTTTGAAGCCGCCCTTTGGTGGACCCAGGGCAAACCATGGTTTTATCCCTTCCAGCTTTGACATCGCAACCTTGTTTTCCGCGATTGCGGCCGCAAGGTCGTCCATGCTCTTGTATTCCTTTGGAAGATCAGAACCTGTAAGTGGCTTGTAGCCGGTTTTTCGGCCTCTTTTCTCAAGCAGTTCCTTGACGATTGCTGCATCGGCCTTTGTCCAGGCGACCACTTCTTTGACCTTTCTCAACATTCCAAGGTACTCGGCGCTCTCGGGCACAATAGTTGCGCGGAAGCGCTTGTCCAAGTTTAGCCCGTCCAGCGTTCTCTTTGCCCACTCTGGAATATTGACAGTTCCCTTTATGCGAACAACCAGGTATGCCATCTGCATCAACCTACGCTGTAAGTGCTCCTCAGAGCATTGAAAATTGCTTTTGTCGTGGACGACATTGTGTTTGTCGAGCCAAAGGACTTTGACCATGCGTCCTTTAGTCCTGCTAGCTTGAGCAGGTTCTTGATGTTCACGCCTGCAACGAGCCCAAGACCTCTCGGGCCAGGTATGATGTCTATTGTCACGCTGCCTCCCTTGCCCCTGACTTTAAAAGGAACAGAGTGCTGCTGGTTGCATTTGCATTCCCAGCTCCCGCAGCCTAGCTTTACGGGGATGACATTGAGATAAGCCGCATTAGTTGCCTTGTCAATCGATATCCTCATTTGGGATGCCTTACCCTTGCCGATTCCAAACCAGCCCGCTTCGTTGCCGACTGCCACGAGCGCGTTGAATCGAGTCATTTCTCCAGCGTCGGTCTGCTTTTGCACGATGCCGACGTGGACTACCTGGCTCTTCATGTCTGGCAAAAGGTGCTTTACTATTTCAGCCTCTTGGATCCTCATCCCATTTTCATAAATTTGGTCCATCGAAGTGATCTTGCCGGCCTGTACCTGCATGCCAAGCGTTGTGCGAGGCTTCCACTCGACCTGCTGTTGTTGTGACGGCGAATATCGACTCATTTGCTCTTGCTCTTACCTCCCTTTGTAGGCTTTTTGCCCTTCTTTTCTTCCTTTGCCTCCTTCTTTACAGGCTTTTCTTTCTTTTCTTTTGGAGCCTTCTTTTCCTTGGGCGCCTTTTCTGTTTGCGGTGTTTCCTCTTCCTCGGTCTTTGTCGGCGTCCTTAGTTTGCCGCCGGAAATCTTGCTCCTAATTTCATCAAAGTGATCTGGATAGTCTTCTGGCTTTAGGCCATTCTTCAAAATAGCAGAAAATCTTGAATCGTATTTCTCCTGGTCTTCCTTCAGCGCGGCTGCGTATTCGGCGATGTGCTTCCCTGAAACCCTGTCCTCTGGAGGAAGTGAATCTTCTGACACCGGGATATTGACGCCCGAGTCATAGATGCCTTTCAGGCAGGCAGCGACTCTGGATGTAAAGCGGTCTTTGCCGATATAGAGCACAACATTCTGGACATTCTTCTCCTGCGCCTTTTTGCCGAGCATCAGTCCAGTGAGGTAGCATGCAGGCAGGTTGTTAAATGCGCCCTTCCAGCCCTGCTTGGCAAGGCTTTTACTGTGGACTGAAGTCACCACTAGATCTCCTGTCGGAGTTGGCTTTAGCAACTGGGTCGAAACGTTTTGGTCGCTGACTTTGATAGTTACAAATGAATGCCTGCCAATAAGCAGCGCGGCCCTCTTGTGGTAATTTGTTTTATCGGAACGAATCCTCTTTAATGTTTGAACATAAGTCAATAGTAATGCACCATTTAACGATTAGAGATGCAACAAATCTGAAGCACTTATAAACGTTAATAGGCAAGCGAGAAAGTTCTAAAATTTCCATCAGATACTTTGAATTTATCTTTTCATCCTTTTTGCAATCGACGCAGCATACGCGCCGGCACCCACTCCGTTGTCAATGTTGACGACAGCGAGTCCGAGTGTGCAGCTCTGGAGCATGGACGCAAGCGCTGAAACACCATTGCCCCCAAAGCCGTAACCAACTGACGTAGGTACTCCAACCACGGGGACATCTACCATAGACGCAACTACTGATGCGAGTGCACCTTCCATGCCAGCGACTACAACGATGGCCCCGACATCCTTGGCAACCATTTCCTTCAAGGCAGGAAAAAGCCTGTGTATGCCGGCGATGCCGACATCGTAACTCACACTTGCGTCGCAGCCCATGGCCTGTGCAACTAGCCTTGCTTCTTCGGCTACACCGATGTCAGATGTGCCTGCCGCCATGATCCCGATCTTGGCCGCATATGTTTTTCGACTAAAGGACTTGTCGGTTGCCAGAAGCGTGGTGCTATTTCTGCCAACTTCGACTAGCATTCCCTTTTTCTTTAGCGCACTAGCGACTCGGCTTAGTTGTTCCTTGCGTAACCTGCTTACGACGGCCTGCCCGTTTCTCTTTACCGCAGCGGCGGTAATGCGTATTACATCGCCGTACTCTTTTCGCTCGGCGAAAATAATTTCTGGCAATCCCCTGCGCACTTCCCTGCCAACATCTATCTTGGCTATCTCACCTAGCTTTTCAATCGCGTGGATTGAGGCGTGCTTTTCAGCTTCGTCTAGGCTCATGGCCCCGCTTGCAAAACCGTCAAGGATAGCGCGCAGATCCATCTTTCCAGAGTTGTTTGCCGCAGAGGAGATAAAAGGGCTTCTTTATGTGGGCAATGCCTTCATGGCTTCCTTGACGCTTGCGACACCTTTGTTAAAGACGTCCTGTTCGGAAGAATCCAGCTTGAGCTCGATGATCCGCTCGATTCCTCCGGCGCCAATTACAGAGGGGACTCCGATGCAAATGTCGGAAACGCCGTATTCTCCTTGGAGGTACGCAGAAACCGGGATGACGAGCTTTTTGTCCTTGACTACAGATTCTATCATTGTTGCTACGGCATTGCCCGGAGCATATACCGTAGCACCTTTTAGCGCAATAACTTCAGCTGCGACTTTTCTTGTCTTTTCAAACAATTCGCTGGCTTTTTCCTTTGAGACAAAATCATGGAGCGGGATCCCTCCGACAGACGAGAACCTTGTAAGCGGAAGCATGTTTTCACCGTGCTCGCTTATCACCATTGCCTGTATAGAGTCGCGTGATAGTCCAGTCGCATCCTGGATAAAGCTCTTGAAGCGCGAGAGATCCAGCATGCCGCCCATGCCCATGACTTTGCTCTTTTGCGCCCCAATGGTCTTGAGCGCGAGGTAAGTCATTGGGTCCAGCGGGTTTGTTACGACAATGACCGTCGCATCCTTGGCATAGCTCGCAATCTTTGAAGCAACGTCTTTGACTATTCCTGCGTTTATCTTGAGTAAGTCCATCCGCGTCATCCCGGGTTTTCTTCCAACGCCGGCAACAAGCACGACATAGTCAGAGCCTCGCATTTCTTCGTAGTTGTTTGAGCCTCTGGCTATGGCATCAGTACCGCGCTCAGAGAGCTGATGGTTAATGTCCATCGCCTCGCCTTGTGGCAGCCCCTGAACAATATCCAAAAGTAGTATGTCCCTGTCAAGCTCTCGAAGTCCGCAGTTGAGAGCAGCAGATGCGCCGACTTTGCCAGACCCGATTACCGTAATTGTCATATTTGAAATTGAAGCAATGCTGGATTACTTATATAGTTTACAAATCTGCAAGACGGGTCAGCTTTAAATTGAGCAACTGATACAATTCACCGTAAGAATTGTCCAACAAGAAAAGAGACGACAGTTACTTTGCTGCAGGCAGGCGCAGGAACAGAAAGTACATGATGATAATTATCCCAGTCATTGCAGCTATCGTTGCGATTGGTGTCGCCGCTGCGGTAATGGCTCCCCGCGGTACTGCGGGCGGCTTTGGGGCTCTTGGTTCTGCCCACGAGCATGCCGTCTTTGAAGTCAGGCTTGAAGGCGAACCCATCGACTTTTCCCAGGGACAATATCAGGTCCAATCCCAATTTATCCACGTTGAAGGCGGCGACGGGACTACCCTTCACAGGCACTCGACTGGGGTTCCAGTGGGCGAGTTCTTTAGAAGTGTGGATATGAATATCGATGAGGCCAACAGCTGCTTTGTCAGCGATGATGGAATGCAATATTGTGAGAATGACTCAGAGCAACTTCGCTTCTTCGTTAATGGAACAGAAGTGGCCTCCATTGCAAACTATATTCTCAAAGAAAATGACAGGATACTCATAATCTATGGAAGCGAGACACAGGAGCAACTGCAGGCAGCCTTTGACAAGCTGAACACAACTCCGATACAGGGCTAAATCGATATAAGACGACGCAGCCTACACTTTTCTTGGATGGCAAAGGTCGCTGTAATTGATTCCCAAGTTGCCGGGATAGCAGGTGACATGCTTGTATCGGCACTGGTGGATGCTGGTGCGAATGCAGGCAAGGTCAGCGACGCGATCTTTGCATGCCAAGACTCCCTCAAGGGCAGCAAAATTACAAAGGCAAGCTTTAGCAAAGTCAATTCGCACGGCTTTGCCGCAACCCAGCTTCAACTGCAGTACAAAGATAGTGTCCATGAGCGCAAAGGCTCTGAAATGCAGAAAGCCTTGACCCTGACATGCGAAAATCTTGGCTTCGAGCAACGGGCCAAGGACTTTGCGCTGGAATCGCTAAAGACAATAATTTCCGCAGAGGCCCATATACACGGGGAAGACATACGGAGCGTCCATTTGCACGAGGCTTCAAGCATTGATACCCTCGCGGACCTAGTCGGCACTGCCGCAGCACTTCAGGACCTAGGACTACTTGATGCAAGGGTCTTTTCCACAAGCGTTGCTGTGGGCGGAGGGCTGCTGAAATTTTCGCACGGTACGGTTCCGAATCCGGCGGCCGCCATACTTGAAATTTTCAAGGGAAAACATTTCACTTTGGTCGGAGGTCAGGCCAGTACTGAGAT
>JAKEIF010000156.1 GCA_022545875.1 Nitrososphaera sp. | reverse complement strand
TCAAGAGGCTGTATCTTGAGCTCGGTGGCGATGTCCCTTATTCTGTTTCCGAACCGGTATTCAAGGTACGCTTCAAATCCATATGATTTTGATTCATAAAAGTTCAGAATGCGATCATCGTCTTCCATGACGTCGTGCAATATGGCGGCGGCAACCTCAACGCTCGTAATGTTTCTTTTTTCAGCGCGGTAATGGCGCACGACGTCCATGGCGACGGGCCAGGTATGTGTCTCAAGAAATTGAGAACTTCCGTCCTCCCGCAGTAGCCCAGAATGGACTTCTTCACCCAGTTCAACGGCGCCTTCGATATAACTGTCCAAGCGGACCTTTGCTTCATTTTCAAGAAAAGCCATGAACTCGTCCTTTGATACAGTTGGGCCTTCGAGCTTTTCCATGATATCATAGCGAGATGGTTGAACAAAAGATTTGCTGTCTACGCCTGTGCCGCGTCGGCATACTTTGACCTATGCTCTATCTTCCTCGGCCTGGCCAACCTACTCCTTCTCCTCTTTGCTATTATTTGCCCGGCAAAGACTGCGCCCATGAATGCAAGGACGCCCCAGAACCCGGTCCCGGCGATGCTCCCAGTGGCAAAGCTGTTGATGGCAGCTGCAACAGAAAGCAGAGCAAAAGCGATTGTCATTGGAAGGATGTATCGCCCAATTGCGATGACGATGTCCAAGGTCCTCAAGGCCGTGTCAAAGTTCGATGCCAAAGGCACTTTCAGTACTGAATGGGACATAATGCACTTAACGATAGCGACTATTTCGCCAACTGATAACTAGGATGCTGGCGGCAGACCAAGGCATGTCCGATTATACCGGCTATGCCTTCAAATGCAGGGAATGTGGGCAGGAATTTGCGACGATGGAGCTGGCTGACAGCCATTACGAAGATGTGCACAGACGTTCAGTCGAAAAGTAGCTTTTTCAGACAACTCTGGCAGTAAGATAATATGCGCGTTTTGAAATCTACTGTCGCACTCTCATATGCTTACATCACGATTCATGCTGGCAAAGGATTCCTTTCCCCCCAGCGGAGACCAGCCTGAAGCGATAGAAGAGCTCGTAGAAGGAGTCAATAAAGTCGGCCGCCAGACACTTTTAGGGGTAACGGGGAGCGGCAAGACCTTTACGGTGGCAAATGTCATCGCAAAGTCTGGCAAGAATGCACTTGTCATTTCGCACAACAAGACCCTTGCCGCCCAGTTATATGCAGAGTTTAAGGAATTCTTTCCGCACAACAATGTAGGATATTTCGTGAGTTTTTACGACTATTACCAGCCCGAAAGTTACCTTCCGCAGACTGACACCTATATCGAAAAGGACACCGAAATCAATGAAAAAATTGAGAGAATGAGGCTTGAAGCGACCGCGATGCTAATGTCGGGCGAGCCCACTATCATTGTCTCTACCGTATCGTGCATCTATTCTCTCGGATCCCCCAAGGAATGGGAGGACACTGCCATACCGATAACAAAGGGAATGGTTGTCGATCGCAAGTTGCTCATCCACAGCCTGATAGAGGCCCGCTATGAGCGCAATGATCTTTCGCTTGTTCCAGGTAACTTCAGGGTCAAAGGAGACACCATAGACATCATCCCGGGCTATTCTGACGATGTCATCAGGGTGTCTATGTTTGGAGACGAAATTGAAGGAATTAGCATACACGATCACGTCAGCATGAAGAAATTGCGCGAAGTCAGCTCTGTCAGGATCTTTCCGGCAAAGCACTACATCACCGACGAAGAGTCTAGGAACAGGGCCCTTGATTCAATCAAGCGAGAACTGGCAAACTGGCTTCCCAGCCTTCCTTCAGAGCTTGAGAAGCAGAGGCTGGCCTCTAGGACCAAATACGACCTTGAAATGATTCAGGAGCTGGGCTACTGCTCCGGCATTGAGAATTATTCACGGCATCTGGATGGCAGGGCCCCGGGCCAGCCGCCGTACTGCCTGCTGGACTTTTTTGGGGATGATTTTTTGCTTGTAATAGACGAATCACATGTTACGCTTCCGCAGTTGCATGGTATGTACAACGGCGATCATACTCGCAAGAAAATGCTGATTGACTATGGATTCCGTCTTCCAAGCGCCTATGACAACAGGCCGCTTCGCTTTGAAGAATTTGAAAGGTACCTGCGAAACGCGATCTTTGTATCTGCAACGCCAGGACCATACGAGCTCAAGACAAGTTCGCGAGTAGTCGAACAGCTGGTCAGGCCGACGGGCCTTGTAGATCCACAGGTCGAAATTAGGCCTACAAGGAACCAGATGGAGGACCTTATCGCAGAGATAAAGGTCAGGGCAAAGAAGGGTCAGAGGACTCTGGTAACCACTTTGACAAAGAGGATGGCAGAAGACCTAGCAGAGTACCTTGCAAAGAACGACGTCAGGGTGCGCTATCTGCATTCGGAAATTGAAGGGCTAGAGCGCACAGAGCTAATACGCCAGCTTCGGCTTGGAGAGTTTGACACACTCGTTGGAATCAACCTTCTCAGGGAGGGTCTTGACCTCCCAGAGGTTTCGCTTGTCGCAATACTTGATGCAGACAAGGAGGGATTTTTGCGGAATGCCACTAGTTTGATCCAGACGTTTGGAAGGGCTGCGCGAAACCTCGACGGAATGGTCATCCTATATTCTGACAACGTAACGCAGTCAATGAAGCAGGCAATAGAGGAGACGGAGCGCAGGAGAAAGAAGCAGGTGGAATTCAACAGCGCAAACAGGATTACGCCACGTTCCATCATCAAGGCAATACCCGAAGCCGCCAAGGAGGTTTCCGGCGACGTGTCCGTTGAGACCAAGTCAATGGCAAGAAAGGATCTGGTAAAGTTGGCCGTCGAAACCGAAGCGACCATGAAGCGTTTTGCAGAGGATCTCGAATTCGAAAAGGCGATAATGTTTAGAGAAAAGCTGGCCAAGATACGTAAGGCACTTGGCGAGCCTGCTTACTCGGAGGTTTCATGATGCACGACAAGATAATAGTCCGCGGGGCTCGGCAGCATAACCTAAAGGGCATCAACGTAGAGATCCCAAAGAACAGGCTAGTCGTCATTACCGGCCTTTCCGGGTCCGGCAAGTCAACGCTTGCATTTGACACAATATACGCTGAAGGGCAGAGACGGTACGTTGAG
>JAKEIF010000155.1 GCA_022545875.1 Nitrososphaera sp. | reverse complement strand
CAAGCATCCTTTCCTCTAAATCAAAGGCACTTATCATTATGGTCCGGGTTCCATTCATCTGCTTTATTTGGCAAGCAACAGCGTCACCGAGCATATCTCCGAGCTTGTAGTCTAGCAACAGCACATCTATTTTCCTGCCCTGCTCCTTTTCTCTCCGGTATTGCGAAAGGCAAGATTCGCCAGACGATGCAGCAATTATGTTGAATTTATGCTGAAAGAACTTTGTGTACAGTCGCAGTATATCGGCCTCGTCGTCGCAAATCATGAGGGTAGCTCTGGCATCTAAAGACCGGTCGTTTTTCGGGCTAGTTTATAACATTTTCCTTATCAATCCTCACTTTTGCATTAGCGATCTCTGCGCGTTGCTGATGATTCGTCATTAGTGGCAGGCTAAAGAAAAAGGTTGCCCCGCTTTTATCCGCATTGTTATCCGCCCACATTGATCCCCCGTGGGCTTCAACGATATTCTTTGATATGAATAGGCCCAGGCCAGTGCCCGACTCGGAACCAGTTGCAAATTTTGTGAATAGCCTTGGAATTATCGCTCGGTCTATCCCTCTTCCTGTGTCGCTTATGGATACTATGACCCGGTCGTCCGGGGCAATTTCTGACTTTATTATGATAGAGCCGGCTCCTGTAAATTTTATTGCATTTCCAAGTAGATTCGATAGCACTTCAAAAATTCTTGTTACATCTGCCTCTATCATTATAGCTTCGCCAGGGTCGTCATACTTTATGACGACTTTTTCTTCTCTTGCGCCATTGCGGGATTGACGCTGGACATCATAGACGACGTTTCTTATCTTTTCCGCGAGATCAAATTCTTCCTTTTTAAGGCGCAGTGACTGACTCTCAATTCTAGTAACATCAAGTATATTCTCTGTCAATTTCTCAAGCCGGGTGGCGTTTCTGTAAAGCATATCGATCTCTTCCCTGTCCAGCTCGACCTTTTCACTCAATACTCCGCCGCCATGCTTTTGCTGTGAAAGCAAACGCGCCATTTCTGCCACACCCTTTATCGGTTGGACGGGAGTTCGCAGTTCATGTGCTGCGATGTTAATGAACTCAGCTTGCATCTTGTCATGCAGCTTCAACTGTTCGTTTGCTGCCTTTAGGCTTGCCGTCCTTTCGTCCACAATTTGCTCAAGCTTTCTGTTCCACAGGAAAACAATGTAAGCTACGATGACTGTAACTGCCAAAATGGCTAGAATGACAGCCAAGCTAAAGTCTCGGACTTGCCCGATGAGCGGATTAACTTTGTCTGCGATATTATGCGGGGCTGTGACATACAGAGTCAGAAAATGGTGTTGAGAATCTTCGCTATCATCTGTGTTGCCCGGATCAAAATCAACTCGGATTGGCAAATATGTTATCGTGCTTGTAGCTCCGTTGGCAGCAGAAAAGTCCCGCGAGTCATTTGACCCTTGCAAGGAATCCCTCATAAAGTCGTTAAATTCTGATACAGCGTCTTGTGAAGAAAAGGCAGGTCGCAGCAATGACTGAAATTTGTCGCCAAAGATGTTCTCGCCTACAAAGGATGAATTCGAAGTGTAGACTACCACGCCGTTTGGGTCCACAAGGCCGACAGAACTCTCAATTTCCGTAGACAGCTGCTGCCTTACATTTTCGCCCAGCGTGTCGGCCCTAATTGACGCAACTATAACGCCGTTGAACAAAGTTTGCCCTGCGTCTAATTCTGCGAATATTGGATATGAAAAAAATACACGCTGGCTCTTGTCAACAGGCGAAATAATCACAGGACTAAAGTACGGCTGGCCCGTTTCGGCAGGATTAACAAAGTAGGGTCTGTCGCTAACATCAAACCCCTGATACAATTCGCGTTCAGTGCTGTTTGTGAAGGCACTGGACCAAGCGGTTCTACCCTGCGCGTCTAGCCAAAAATATCGATCCGTCACATCAGTCGTAATTTCTTGACGGCTGTTGATGGCAGCCGATCCATGTTCTACGTCGCCTGCGATTATGAGAGGGGAGTTTGCAGCTGAACGAGTATGGCCTACCACAATGGCAATATTATTTTCAAGCAGTTTGCCTAGGTGAAACGCCTCTGCTCGTGCTTGGCGTCTCAATTCATCCGTCATTGTTTCGTTGATTTGTTCCGAGACAGAGAGAGAATACGCATAAGAAAAAAACGATAGCATTGCGCTGATTGCAATTACGACAGACAACATAGCAGCGAGCCGCTTCTTGCCGCTACGCTCATACGGCCTCTGAATCCTCGAAGACGGCACTAGGTCAATGGTTGTTCATGACATTCATTTATTTTGCTATGGTAAAGTGTTCTAGAACTCTAGAAATTCTCTTGTTTTAGGCGATCGCCTTAGCTTGCCACCCGCGGCCAGGAAGCCTAACGCCAGAGCTGATTTCGGCTTGCCAATAGTCTGCGATCATATGTTTAGGAACCACTGCTTGAGTACATAGAAATTGGCCACAGGACAGACCTTTCGCATCTTTACATGAAGGACGGAGACATCCAACGTCTTGCGGACAGCATCGAATCCGGCTACACGACATTGGTATATTTCTATTAGTGATGTCGCTGCAGTCCGAGCGTATTGGAGACTGGAGAGAGTAAATCGGCCCTAAGCCGCAGGATAAGCCTATTCCAGGCGGTAATGTACGGAGTCGGCCTAATTCTGGGTGCTGGCATTTACGTGTTGATAGGCGATGTCGCAGGCATTGCCGGCAACGCCATGTGGATTTCTTTTGGTATTGCCGCCATCATTGCTAGCTTTACGGGATTGAGTTATGCCGAGCTCTCGTCAATTTTTCCGAAAAGCGCGGCAGAGTATGTATTTGTCAAGAATGCCTTCAAGAACAACCTTGGGGCATTTGTCACCGGCTGGCTGATAACATTTGTGGCAATTGCTTCGGCCGCGGCCGTGGCGATTGGCATCTCGGGATATCTGGTGAGCTTTATACCGGGGCTAGACCCCGTGTTGGGCGCAGTCGCATTGGTGGTAGCATTGTCTGCCATCAACCTCATCGGGATTAGAGAATCGGTCTGGATGAATACCACGTTTACGGTCTTGGAGCTCGCAGGTCTTGCAATCGTAGTCGGAGGAGCCATACTGCTCGGTTCCTTTTCTGGAGTTGACTATAGCGAGCTACCGCCGGCTCCATCGGCATCCATTTCGCTTTCGGTCGGAGCGATACTAGGCGGGGCGGCATTGGTCTTTTTTGCCTATTTTGGCTTTGAGAACCTGGCCAACATTGCAGAGGAAACCAAGAATGCTGCAAGGAATATTCCAAGGGCCCTCCTGTTTGCGATTGCCATTACTTCTGGCGTGTACATTCTTGTTGCAGTGTCTGCGATTGCACTTGTTGGCTGGCAGGAGCTGTCAGCTACTGATGCGCCGCTTGCTTTGGCAGCAGAAAAAGCCTTTGGGCGCACGGGAGTGGTTGTCCTTTCGCTGATAGCGCTTTTCGCTACTTCTAATACTGTCTTGATGATGCTCATCGCCGGGTCAAGGATAATGTTCGGTATGTCGAGGCAGCAGGCATTACCCGGTGTGCTTTCCAAAGTGCATCACTCAAGAAACACACCATGGGTTTCGGTACTCTTGACGATGTCGATTACGATAGCGCTCGTGGTGCTTTCCCAAGGCAGCATTTCTGCGGTGGCCAATGTCGCTGTCTTTGTAATATTCATAGTATACGCTTTGGTAAACTTGGCCCTAATCTGGCTCAGATACAAGAAGCCAGATTTGGACAGGCCGTTTAGGTCACCAGGCAAAGTCGGCTGGTTTCCACTTCTGGCAGGACTGGGGTTCATGACCTCGCTGGCGATGCTTACGCAGTTTGACAGTGGAACAGTGATTGCCGGCGGAGCCGCGGTGGGATCAGGATTTGTGGGTTTCGCCATACTTGGCAGGCACAGCAGGAGCGAGACTTCATCTACGGAACGTATCAAAGGCGATTCTAACTAATAGTCCCAGATGACTTTCGACCAGTTTTCTGGCGTATGTAGTCACTGAGCCTCCGTAGCCTTTTGTGCCGTTCTTCTCATCAACAGTGTAGAAAACACGAGACTTACTGCCGACAGCAGTACTGCTGTAAGGAACACTAGGTTGTATGATTCGGACGGTGGATACGACCCGCCGACTCCTTCAAGCGCCTCGCTGTTCCCCATATACACCCCTGCCAGCGCAGGGCCAATTGCCATCCCTATGAACAGCAAAAGGGCGCCTACTCCTACCGCTATTCCTGTGAACTCTTTTGGCGAAGACGACACGACAATGTTCCAAGTCGCGGTCATTGTGAGCGATAAGCCACTGGCGATTACCGCCAAGTTGGCAGACACCGCAAATTCCGTGGAATGGAACGCCAGCAAGCCAAGCCCTCCGGTCAGGCTGATTATCCCGCCGATGACTGCCGGCTTGACGCTTCCTATCCTGTTTATGATAAATGGAGTGATGCTTGCAAATATCAGAAACATTACCATGAAAGGCAGCTGGACGTTTGCAGCGTCCACAGCGTCTCCGCCAAACCCTAGCGGCGCCGGGCTCCTGACAAGCTGCACAATTGTTGGATACGTCATGAACATCACGATCCCCGTGGCTATAAGCAGGATATATGACGGCAGGAGGGTCTTGTGCTTAAGCAAGCTCAATTCAAGAAATGGTGAAACGATCCTTCGCTCTATCGTGATAAAGACGGACAATGAAATTGCTGATGCCACGAATGCAGCTGCTATCTGCGGCAGATTTTCAGAGCTAACCCCGATCTGCACAAGCGTAAGCGCAACCAGGAACGAGGCTATGGTCGCAGAAAGCGCCAGTACGCCCCTAACGTCAATCGACACCTGTTTTTTACCCGAGGCGGTTTTCTGGATTTTTGCAGTAATCGGCTCGCTGTTTTCTTTGACGAACTTTGCTATCATGAGCGTCACCAATGCAGAAAAGGGAACGATGGCCAGGAAAGTCGCATGCCACCCAAAGTTTTGGATGATGCTGGCTCCGGCCAAGAGGCCGACTACTGAGCCGGCAGAATATGCCGAGCCAAACACGCCTATGGCTATGGCAAGCTTGGCAGGAGGAAAAGTATCTCTAAGAAGGCTAAAGGCTGCCGGGACTGCCGCCAGACCAACGCCCTGAATTATCCTAGTTGCGAGCAGAAACGAAATGTTATCTGCAAATCCTCCGGCAACGAGTCCAGCTATGTATATCGTAAGCAACGTAAGCAATACTTTCTTCTTCCCGTACAGATCAGATAGCCTGCCTGCTACGGGAGTCATTACGGCGGCTACAATGAGGTATGCGCTGAATATCCACGCCGCCGTCCCGTACGTTATTTCAAAGTCCTGTATGATTTCCGGGATTGCGGGCAGAAGCATGGTCTCGGAGAAAAAGACCGTCAAAAGCGTGCCGCTGAGTATCGTCAGGGTCAGCCAAGCATGGCGACTAACTGCTACGGTTTGGTTTTCCATCTTGAATCACTAAACGCTACTAGGTAACAAAACGTAAGTATTTAAACTGGTAAGTGATACTATCGAAACTAGGTGAGCATTCTGTTACTTGCTGAAGCATGAAAAGATTGAATGGATGGAGTGTAATATGATGCAATGCCCAATCAACCACACATTCAAGCTCATGGGCAAGAAATTCACGATGCTGATAATACGAAACATGATTCATCGCGACCACAAGAGGTTCAACCAGTTTCTCGAAATCGAAGAGATTAATGCCAAGATACTTTCCGCCAGGTTAAAGGAAATGGAAAAGGACGGATTGATAGAGAGAAAGGTTTACCCCGACACTCCCGTTAGAGTTGAATACACCATTACTGAAAAGGGCAGAGCGCTCGAGCCAATACTTGACCAAATGTCTGCGTTCTCTATGAAGTACTGTGCTAAGGAAATATTCAAGGATGGGCGGGCAAGAAAGGTTGAGCAAGTATACGGGCACTAATAGTCCAAAAGACATGTCTCTTGTCTGTCATAAAAAAGATAGAAAAGGTGACCCTCATGGTTTATCGTCTAGAATCGAGCTATGTCGATTGACTCTGCATTTCCAGTGAGTCACCTCAAAAATCACTTTTGTAGATAATGTACCTAGCTAACTACGTGACTAGGGAGTCATCAGAATAAAAAATGCCAGATAGTATTCAAACTTAACCCTTGTCAGATTTACGCCGCCGGGCTCGCGTCACGCTTTGGTGCGTCCTTGCCAAAATACGCTTTGACATGGGGTCTGTATAGGTAATAGAGAATGACACCACTGATGATAATGCTCACGATTCCGCCGAAATTGCCGCTGGCAATAGATATTGCATTAGATATGATGCTTATTATCGATAGAACAATGGTGACAGTCCAAGCCCAACCTAGGCCTTTCATTAGTCCATAGGCTACGATGAAAGATACAATGCCTAGAGCGATTGTGAATGCCCCTACTGCAATTGCTCCTCCTCCAAGAAGTGACACGGGCAAGTCTGAAAAGTCGGAACTTTCAAAGGTAGACGGTGGCAGCGAAGGAATGAGTGCGCCTGCTGT
>JAKEIF010000154.1 GCA_022545875.1 Nitrososphaera sp. | reverse complement strand
CTTCAGGTGAGGATGATATCGAATATGCGCGGTAGGTTATCTTGTCCTCGCCAGGCGCCTGCAGGCCAAGCGTTACAAACTGACCTGCTTTGAAATCCGGTACGGGGCTCCCGTCTGCAGGCTGAATCCGGAGTATTGCAAGGTCCGGGGCAATGTCGCTTCGGTAGGTCAGTTTGCCAAGGTTAGGCTGCGCCTGTCCTGAAGAGCTCATTTACGGCTTTGAAAATTAGGCGGGACATATGAGACTATCTATTTATTGAGCTTCAAAAGACCTAAGCTCAGCTTGGCAAGCAAGAAAGGCATTGCCATAACGGCAGCAATAGCGGCGGCGATAATAGGTTCGAGTTTTCTGGTGTGGCTCATACCCCAGAGCAGCACGGGCAATTTTGACACCCCTAGGACAGACGCTGAGGTTGCCTCCGATGTCTATTCGCGTCATCTTGACCTGGCCAGCAGCATCGAGTCGGACTTTGCAAGCTGGAGGAATGAGACGATGAGCTCAGACGATATGCTACGCCGGCTAGAGACTGCTCACTCTGACACCCAGCAGATGATACGCGACGTCCAGCGACAGACTGCAGCAGAGTGGGAGCAGAGTTATGATCTGTACGAGCAGGCGTTGGATGTATTTGGGGAATACCTTGGAGAAATAGAAATGGCTGTAGAAGGCGGCGAAGGGGGTACGCAGCAAGAGATAGACGACCTAAAGATGCAGTGGCAGGATTACGTAGACCAGTCAGTCCAAGCCATGCCGATTGCCAAGTAGTCACTTTAGTGTAGAGAGTATCATATCAAGTCTGGCGTCTGTCTTGAAGGCGCCCGGGTTAAGGGCCGTCCTTGAAGCAGCAAACCCTGAAGAGCGAAGCTTCTCAATTATTTTTTGGACAGAATGAGGGTTTGTCCTGAGCTTGGACGAAATCTCGTCGGCTTTGAAGTAGTATGGGATATCACCTAGTTCTTCCTCCGCTGCTTCAAGCACCTTTTTTGACTGCCTGCCGTTGTCCAGTTCGACCATTCTGCGGACAAATTCCTTATCGTGAACGGCCCCTGTCCACAGCTGCCCGCCTACGCGCATTAGGCTACCGCATAGGTCACATTTTTTCTCTTCATATTCTGCAACCTTTATCCTGTGGCCGCACTGGAAGCAGTGGAGAACATAACCAATATTCGAATAGACAACGTTTGCCTGGCTGCTGCTTACCGAGACCGTAGCGTATACGCGCATGTAATGCATTGTCGCGTGTACGAATATGGGTCGTATTGCAAGCTCGAGCCTTGATGCGGTAAGGGCGATTAGCGAAAGCATAAGCCTGATGGCAGTTTCATTTCCATAGCTGTTGTTAAGCGGCCTGCCATAGTACCGGCGCAGGCACACTTCAGGGTAAATCCCGCATAGCACTGCAGTGTCCGTTGCGGTTACCGACACAAGTCCGCCGCCGAGGGCTCCACGAAGAACGCAGTCGATATGTCTGGCAGGAGTTCCAAAAGGATCAAGGTCGACAATTCCAAACCTATCCCCTTCCTCAGTTCCTTGCATGAGAAACTTGCAAACTTCGTTTGTGGAAAAGTGACAGCGGCCCTCAATTAAGTTCAATTTTGCTGCCTGTTTTGCCGCACCTATCGCGGTGGCGTTAATGTCGTTTACATAGACTGCATCGATCTCGGGGATTTCAGTCGCTACCCGGAGGGCTCTTGCGCCGACACCCGCAAAGCCATCAGCAAAAGTCTTGCTCTTCAATGACGGGAGGTACGCACGATACGCAGTTATGGACAAGTCTCTGCTGAGCCTGGCCACCGGGTTAAAAAACGCCGGCGTCTTTGGCGGCACCTTTGAAGTTAGAGAATCTGGAGGTACAAGGAGAACGGTTCCGCCTTCGGTTGTCTGAACAAAACCTTCAACCGCCAATGCTTTGGACTGAATCGCTGCTCTATTTATAGAGAAAGACCGTTCTTGTTTTACAAGCGCAAGTGATAATAAACACCCTACAAACCAGCATAACGGTCATTATAAATTTGCGTCCAAGACATGGCATCCTCGTAGGTGGGGTTGACGAGGCCGGCCGGGGATCGATAATCGGACCGTTAGTTGTGGCAGGAATCGGTATTAGAGAGTCCAAATTAGCCGAGCTGAGAAAGATGGGAGTACGTGATTCAAAGACCCTTACGCCGAGGGCCAGAGCAAAGCTTTTCGGGCAGATAATCAAGACAGTGGATTCGATTTGCATTCGCAAAGTCGAGCCGGACGAGGTAGACGGCAGCGTAATGCTGCGCGGCCTCAACAAACTCGAAGCCAAAGTCATGGCCGGCGTGATTGACAGCATCGGTGCTGACGAAGTTTACGTTGACTGCTGCGACATCAATCCTGCAAGGTACAAGGAGAGCATAGAGCAGCGACTTTCATGCCATCCCAAGAGGCTGCATTCGCTCCACCACGCTGATTCGCTCAATGTTGCAGTGTCTGCTGCGTCAATAATCGCCAAGATTACCAGGGATCAGGAAATCCAAGAGATTCGCAACAAGTACGGTCCGGAGATTGGAAGCGGTTACCCTTCTGATGTGACAACCATGCAGTTTATCAGAGAATGGGTGGCAAGAAATGGCGATGCACCCGAGTTTGCGCGAAAATCATGGAAGCCGCTTAGGCAGATGCTTGAGCAGGCAGCGCAGTGCACCCTCTACGGCCCGTAAGTGCAATGTATCATGCCATGGTCCTTGTCAAAGGGCTCCAGGTTCAGTATCTGATCTATTGCAAATCCGTTCCTCTCAAGTCTTTGTGCCTCCTGAACGACCACGGCCTTTGGATCCATGGTGACGTCGATGCTCCTCGTCTTGATGACTAGCAGCATCACCCCGCCCTTTTTCAGGTAGGCAGCGCAGTTTGCAATAGCAATGTCTGTTTGATCCGGCTGGGCAATGTCGCAGTAGACTACGTCAATTTTGCCAAACACCGAGAAATATGCCTGCGGCCGTCGCGCATCTTCGATTATCGGTACAACATTTTTTCGGTTGGATGCGACATTTTGGATTAGCTCCCTGGCGACGCGAGTTGCAGGCTCCACTGCAAATACAATGCCGGAGGAGCCAACAATGTCTGAAACATGGCTGACCGTCGTGCCCGTAGATGCCCCGAGGTAGAGGACCTTTGTCCCATTTGTTATCGGCATTTTCTTCAACCCTTTCTTCAGTGCGGCCGCAAGCTTGCTTCTAAAAGGATCCCAGAGCCGGTATTCTTCGCCTCCCTGCCGGATCAATTTTTCACCATAGACGTTGTTCCCCTTTGCCAAGTTTAGCGTGGCGATATTTTTTTCGCCAGCAACCGAGATCCACCTAATACCGTCGTTTTCCAAAACGCTTCTGCCTTCTATCCTTCTTTCTCCTGTCGCGACCGTCTGTTCTCTCCCTTCCCTGAGGCGCCTGTCGGTGGACGTGCTCTCTGTACTTGCGGTCGCGCTCTTTTTCAGGCACAGGCTCCTTGTACTTTTCTCGGATCTCAGTTATCCTTGTGTTCAGCTTGTCTGATATGGATGCGTCCCTGCCTTCATGCCTATAGTAATCAATCCTCGCCGCTATTGCAACCTTGGACGCGACCGCGCGTGCGATCTTGCCCCTCTGCCACTTTGGCGCAGAGTGTACCAGGGGATGCTGGAATAGAAGACCGTGCTTGGGCGGCCTAGCCCCCGTCTTGAGGGCGCGGAAAAGGGCCTTTTCGGCACCAAGCACCTGGATTGTGCTCGCAGGAAGCATTGCAAGCCTCGCAAGGCTGCCCGCCTTGGCGATAATCCTTGCTCCAACTGTCGCGGTAAGCATCTCCTTGACATTGGGTGCAACGCCTTCCATGGACACTTCAATATGATCCGAAAGTACGCGGCGAAGGTCGGACTGTGATATCACCTGGGCCGCCAAGCTCTTTACTATTGCAAGGTTCTCCGGCGTCATGTCGCCGCCCTTGCTGCGACCCGCCGCGTCGAGCAGCACTTCAACTTTCTTGTCCTGCATGCCGGCGCTCTGCAGAATCTCTGCAGTAATACTCTGGCGCGGACCCGCCCTGCTGACGATTTCTGCATAGGCAACCAGGCTCTGGATAAGGTTATCAAGCTCTGGAAAGTGCAGCCCGTACCACTCTCTGAGTCTTGCGCCAATAGTGTTAATTATCTTGTCCAGCTCGTCGAGTGCATTTATCGACTGGATAATGTGAAGGTCAAGCCGCTCTGATGCTTCTTTAACCCTTGACGAAGACAGGCTGATCGCAAAATCCCGTAATCCTTGCATTGCTTCAGCTTCGTTATCGGCAAAACCGGAATTTACGATATAGGTCGGCTTGCTATTCTGTATGAATTGCTGCTGGTCTTCCGGCATCAGGGAGCTGATAAAGCCTGCCTGCCTTAGCACTGCAACGACGCTTGCGTCATTTGCAGTTACAAGACTAAATGACCGCAATTTTTCAATGAACTGGCGGATCTCGTCAGGAATCGCGCCACTCTTTAGCAGCCTGTACGACATGGTTGCATCTCCAAAGCGCTTTGATGCAACCAGCCGGCCGCCCTCGTCAAAAGCTGCTATGCCGAGCTCGGTTAGAACTACGGAACAACTGTTATTTGCCATTCTTCAAGACCCCTACGGACATGCCGATTAAAAAGTTAAGCATTACCGTAATAAGTGCATGCATCTTGAGAGTTCGCAATGGGCCTGACAGTTGCGGATAGAAAAGAGCTGGAATCGCTAATCAAGGCTGCAGCACATGACCCCAAGGTCCCGGTGGGCATTGCGCGCAGGATGGTTCCGACCCAAGGCGATATAGAGGATTTTGCGTACGGCCTTTCATCGGGCATGGTAATTGGCAACTTTTTCGCTCTGTTTCAGAGCAGAAATGGCAGGGAACTGGACAGGGATGAAATCGCAGACCTCTTTTCCATATTGATGTCCAAGATGCCCCGACTGCGCATGGCGATCAAGAAACACCTGGACATGCGATAAAAGGGTGTAAACATTTATCTAACGTGCGGCTCGATCAATTTTCCCGTTGCTAGACAAAAAGTCCAGGCTGCCGGTCGCCATAAAGGATGTCGTGATCGTCGTGGCCGGCGTTGCTGTGGTCTGGGCAATTGTTTGGATCTGGTTTGGAACCAACCCGTTTTACGTTGTATCAAGCGGAAGCATGGAACCCGTGCTCAAGCAGTACGACATACTTGTAGTTCGCGACGGCCAGTCCTTTGACGACCTCAAGGTTGGCGAAATTATAGTCTTCCACAGGCCAGAGGGAGGCGACAGAGTGATAGTCCACAGGATAATAGAAATTTTGGAGGGCAGGGATGGAGATAGGATCATACGTACAAAAGGTGACGCCAACCCCGCTTCAATTCCGGGAACCGACTTTCCGATTGAACGCGAGGATTACATCGGTAGAGTCGTCTACGTTATTCCAGGCGTAGGATTTATCACGCAGGCCATTGCGCCGCCGGTGAACTATATCATTATTGCTATCATTCTGGCTATCTTGTTCTTTAACAGGATGGGCAAGAAAAGCAAGCCAGTGCAGGATGCCACCGCAGAGAAACAGAGTCCAATTAGCGACGGACCCGCAGATCAGGCAAGTACTGGTGTAGGAAGCCAGAACCCACCCGGTGACGTTCCAGCTACAGGCACAGATGCCCAGCAGCAGGATGCTGTGGCTGCACAAAACCCGGATCCGGTAAACAACAAACCAACCGAACAGGCGACAGGCGGAGTGACAACTCAGAACCCGCCCAACGACTCACCAGCTAAAAACGCAGACACTCAGCCGCCTCGTGGACCCGGCCGCGATAAGAATGAAGTCCAAGACTGAATACCTGACATTTAATATTCCAACCCGGCGGGCTTTTGTCAACATCACGCCGGAGGTCCGCAAAATAGTAGCTGCAAGCGGAGTTAAGGAAGGAATTTGTCTAGTCAACGCGATGCATATTTCTGCAAGCGTCTTTGTCAATGACGACGAGCGCGGGCTGCACGAAGATTTTGAAAAGTGGCTTGAAAAGCTCGCGCCGTTTTCTCCGGAAAACTACCTCCACAATAGGACAGGCGAGGATAACGCAGATGCCCACCTAAAAAGGCAGATAATGGGAAGAGAAACGATTGTTGCGATAACCGACGGCAAGCTTGATTTTGGCCCTTGGGAGCAGATCTTCTATGGTGAGTTTGACGGTAGGCGGCCAAAGCGCGTACTTGTCAAGGTAATAGGCGAATAGTTGCTGCTTTGAGGTGGATTTTACTGTAAAAAGGTGGTAAGCAGGTATATATATAACGCCTTTATAAAGCGCATATATATGCCCCAGACGAAGCCGAT
>JAKEIF010000153.1 GCA_022545875.1 Nitrososphaera sp. | reverse complement strand
CCGAGTCGCCCATCGGAAAGGGGATATCTATAAAGAGAAAGTCGCACTTTAGTTCCTCCAGCTTTTTTGCTATCTTGGCAGGACCTAGATCAAAATACGATTCCACCCCAAGACCCGAAGGGAGCAGGAAAAGGTTGTCAACGTCTGTCCTGTAGAGTGCATCATTGGTGTCAGAGTTGTCTCTTAATACCTGGCTCAGTGTGGTCTTGCCCACCTTTGCCCCTGTAATTGTCTCCATCGCCTTGCTTGGGTCGGCATCAAAGACGACTACTTTTTTGCCAGCCTTGGCCAGCGCAACGGCGACATTGGCCTGAAGAAGGGTCTTGCCAACCCCGCCCTTTGGAATCGTAAAAGTGAATATCTTCACCGTCAGTTGTGGAATTGCTTGTTATAAAAGTACTAGATATTTTAGCTGGCGAGCTAATAACTATCTTTGCGCAGCTTCACTTCTGCCGGATCCGAACTTGTCAAGCAGCTCTGACGCGTTGAGCGCCGTATCGAGGTTCCTGCCTAGCATCTTCTCGAGCTCTTCTATCACGGGCCTTACCTTTTCAGCTTCGCCTGCAACAGGGTCGTTCCTTGGAAACAGCGTCCTTGCGGGATCCGCCGTCTTGGCTTTTCTGCGATGAGTGCTTGCCATCTTTAGGCTCACGCCAATTCCCACGGGGACCGCAATCGCCATGAGACCTGCGATGATCTGGTTTTCTCTTGCAAACTTTATTATCGCACCTTCAGCAGGGGGCGTTACCTGAATTGGCGGAGATGCTTCCGGGGCGGGAGTCGTTTGCGGAGCCGAAGTTGGAACCGGTATCAAAGGAATCTGATCATAGTAATACCCAATACCGAACTGCGGAATATTCGAAGACGCCGTGAGGTTGACATTTTGAATGTCTATCTGGCGATCGAAAACGTACGCCGTGGCGCGGTCGGATTCTGCGTTTAGGGAATATTTTCGGCCCAAGGAACTAAAGTGAAGCTCGAGTCCTGACATCTCTGAAGTTGCGTTAATCCAGATGCCCCTTACAGGTGCCGTCGGGTTGGGGCTGATTGCTCCGCCTGCTCCAAGAATGCCAAGCCGGTGTATCTCTTTTGGAGGCTCGGCGTCTATGCTCTCGACAGCAGAGAAAGTGGGCTCGCTTATCTCAAACGTCGGATCCACTTGCCCTCCTTCGTCTTTTATCTGAACTTGTGCCGTATTGTTGACGGTAACAGAGACTTCATCCCACTGGGAAATGATCCCTTCTGTATACGACCCGAACCGGAAGGTAAGAGTTGAGGAGTCTACATCTGTTTCGGGAGCTACAAACGACGCCTCCATAAGAGAAACTTTTTCGAGGGTGACCGTAACTCCTCCTGTCTGTTCCCACCGAAAGTCTTCGATTGCATCTCCTTGATATCCGCCGGTCAGAAAAACGGTCGAACCTTCGAGAACGACCTGATCATCGCCACCAGAAATTACAGGTTCTGTCATAACGATCTCTTCCGGAAGGTTGATTATTGTCACGAGCACATCCTTTGTCGTCGAGTGACCGTGGCCGTCGGCTACTTTGATTTGAAAAGTGAGGACTGAATCCTCAGAGATCTCCGGTGCGCCAAACGAAAGCGTAGCAGTTTTGTCTCCAGACAGGTTCGCTGTTGGGCCGCTTGTCTGAGCCCAAGTGTACTTCAACGTGTCCCCGTCGGGGTCAAACGCAGAGGCTGCTAGAACAACATGGGCTCCTTCGTCGACGGAGGCAACAGGGATCGCCCCTATCACCGGGGGAATGTTGTTGGGGACCTTTTCGTTCTTGATATTGATTACCACAATGTCGGACGACTCGGCGCCTTCGAAATCCGTGACTAGTAGCCTGAAGGAAAGGCGCGCGCCAAGCTCGTCGACTTCCGGGGCACCAAAGGACGGCGTGGCAGTATTCGCATTTTGCAGTTCAACGCTGGGGCCCTCAATCTGTGTCCACTTGAATGCTATCGCTCCTTGCCCGGTACTTGCCCTGCCGTCAAGGTACACTGCCTGTTCCTCCTGGACTGACTGATCTGAACCCGCGCGAGCCTTTGCTAGTATGGGGTAAACATACCCGACCGTGATAGACCCTGACTGGCCAGAGTTGGCCGACGCATAGATCTCTTCGACTTCGATGCTGGATGGGAAATGAAAGAGCGACCCGGTCGTCTGTTCGATCGCAATCGAATACCAATTCTCACCGTCTGTAAAGTAGACGTACGGCTCGACCATGTCTCCGTCCGCGGAAATCCACAAAGCGGATATCTTTTTTGTAGGCCCGGTCAGCGCAGAGACCTCTGGTTGATCGAGTGAAAAACCCGCGCTGTGGACTTGACTTGGCGCAGCTGTTCCCGTCTCTACGTTGAATCCAGCTGGAAGCACGGTTTCTTTTGGCAGCGTGAACCTTGCGTATATCGTCGCGTCACCAAGATTTTCAATATAGCCGATAACGCCCCAGGGGCCATCATTTTCGACCGCTACGTCGGAGACAAGCGTAGGCTCGTCAAAAGAAACCTCTATTACTTCAGACTGAATGGGACACGTAAACTGCCCTTCTGTGGTTCCAAAGCTCAAGAGGTATCCGCTTTGCTCGTTATCAAAGCCCACAACTATGGAGGTCACCGGGACAGGAGGGCTAGCAATGTTGATTGAGTCAAGGAAATCCGTTGAACCTACTGCGACAGCGTCTGCAGGAATCGAGCCGGGGTTTGTAACTGCTGCCCCTGCAGGGACACTACAGGCGGGCGGGTTTCTCAAAGTAACATATCCTACCCTTCCCATGCCACTTAGCCAGTTGTCTACTTCAAACCTCGCACTTGTCATGTTCAGAGCCGAAGGAAAAGTGAGGAGCGTACCCTTGTCGATCTGCACGCGGTATTGGTATACTTGGCCATCCGCTTCAAAATACAAAATCGGATTTACAAGCCCTGCGTCAGCAGTAACAAAGATTGACTGCGTCGGATCTGTCGGAACAGAGACCACTTCAGAGTCAGGACCTGACTGTGAAAAAACAATGTCAATGCTCCCGGATGGCTTGTTGTTTCCCGTATCAATTGAAGTGTCAAGCGGCAGCACATCTGCTTCCGGACTAGGCTCTGATGTGGATGTGGACCAGATGATTCCTGAAATCAGGAGCTCCTCCACATTGTCTTGCACTATATCATCGCCAATTCCCGCGTCGGCATATGCGTGAAAGTAGACCTTTCCGCCTGGCTCATAGCTATACGCAAACGCATTGCCGTTAGTGTATTGCGCCAAGACCACCGCTCCGCCTTCAAGGTTGCTTACTCCTATGGCCCCTGATTGTTCCGGCGCCTGGAGCATCAGAGGGTCGTTGGCAAGCAAGCCCGAACCAAGCGGATCGCCAATACTCACAGTCGCATTTTCTCCCAAGCCAGAGAATGCAACAGAATGCGCGCCTAACCAATCATAGTTGGACGCAAGATCCAGTGACTCTGCTGCTCCAGATAGGTAAACCAGGCCGCCGCCATCTTCGACATAATCTTCCAAGCCGTCCAAGTCCGGCGAGCCAAGGTTCCCCTCTAGGACCACGACGTTATACGAATCCAACTCGGAAGGTATTGTCGAATTCAATGTAACCGAGTATCCTTCATCTTCGAGCATCTCGACAATCAGGGAATCCGGGGGGCCTACAAACAGGGCCGATGGTGGAGTCTGTGAATAGACATGCTGATATCCTGTTATGTAGAGAGTCGAAATGACAGCATGGGCAATGACAACCAACATGAAAACTCTGAACCCAATTAAGGTCCTGTGTCTCAGAGAGGTAACATTCTCAATTCGTCTTATATATGATTATCGAACAGGTACCGTATTGAACTTTCTGACGCCCTGTTACAGAACTTTGATCGCTACGGAATGAGGCTGAGTGCTATCAGCTTCTTCCATGGCCTCTGAGAGAAGATCTTGGGATCATAACCCTTTATGTTTACCTTTTCCGATGCCCTCTTTGTAAGAAACAGGATAAGGCTGGCAAGGGATCGCCATGTCTTGCTATTTGGGTTTGAGGTAAACGAGTTGAGAGCCCACCTTGATGCAGAGTAAGCCCTGGGATGGTGATGAAGGGCGTAGTCTAGTAACAGATCCCTTGAACTTGAAATAATATAAAATGCGTGTTCAAACACTTGGTCCTTTGTCGCATAGTCCTTGCTTGTCGTCTCGATTCTGCCCCTGCGCATTGCAGTCAAAACAGAGTCAAGGTCGTTCTCTGACTCGATCGAGTTTACACACTTGCCCTTTGTAGAAAGCACATGAGCGTCGCTTCCTGCAATAGACTTCACATTGTGCTCCTTGGCGAAGCGCTCTGCAATAATGTTTGAAAATCGATCAACGTTGTTGCTGTTAAACGACTCCATCATGTCGCACATCTCTGCCCTCTCTCTTATCCCGTTTGTCACTGCAAACGGATGGGCGGCGCAAGAAATTGCGTCTTGCCTCTTTATTTCGTCGAGGGTCTCTTCAAGAGTCATTCCTGGCCTGATCCTCCTGTGGAGCCCGTACGCCAACACGTGGCCCTGATTATCTATCGTAATCTCCTCAGCTGGGTAGATCTTTATCGAATTAAATTTGGCGTGGTCGTTTTTGTACGCAAGGATCTGTTCGTAGCCGTCGAGTGTGTTGTGGTTAGTAACAAACAACACCTCAATCCCCTTCTGCAGGGCTGCGTCTAGCTGATCCTCAATGCTAATGCCACAGTCAAAGGGAAGCCTGGCCGAAGAATTCTGGTAGTTTGAGTAAAGGTTGTGACAATGAAGCTCTGCGTTTAGGAGTTTAGTCATATTTTTCCTTGGTCAGCGCCAAGAAGCTGGTATGCGGCTCGCCCATATATAGCTGTAAGTCTGGTTTTTTTACACTAACTGCGATATAAGCACTCTAAGACTCGCCCTCAAAACAATTAAAGCATGCCGCTCATTTTCTTCCAATTCCGGCTTGCTCAGCTCAATCAAGTTGTCAAAGTCATCGGCGATATTCTTTCTGCTCATATTTGTGCCGATAGCCGTTGCGCTGGAATTTGCGCATGCCGATCATATCGTCCTGTTCGTAATTGCCGCAATCGCTCTCATACCTCTTGCAAAGTTGATAGGCGATTCCACGGAACACCTCGCAGTGCATTACGGCGCAACTACAGGGTCATTGCTCAACGTAACCTTTGGCAACGCTGCTGAAATAATCATCGCGTTGGTGGCGATAAGCGCAGGCCTTATTGACCTTGTCAAGGCTTCGATTACAGGCGCGATAATTGGCAACATACTTTTGATTTTTGGGTTAAGCGTCCTCACGGGCGGTTTCAAGTTCAAGGAGCAGCGATTCAACAGAGAAAATGTCGGCTTTCAATCATCAATGCTCCTCCTCGCTATCGTAGGACTGGCAGTGCCAACGATTGTTGCGTTCACCATGCTCCCAGGATCTGGAAACGATGAAGGCATCCAGCTGCTGAGCGATTCACTGGCAGTGATCCTGCTCTTGGTCTATGTCCTGGGAATTATCTTTACGTTCTTTACTCATAAACACCTGTTTAGCCATGCTGACTCTGAAACAGCTGACGGGCACAAGGAAGAGGTTCACGCGTCGCACTGGAGCAAGAAAAAGGCGTTTCTCTTGCTGGCAGCCAGCATGGGCGGCGTCATCCTTGTTAGCGAGATCCTAGTGGGCTCGGTAGAGGCCACGGGAGAACAACTCGGCTTTGGTGAGCTTTTTGTTGGAGCAATCATCGTGGGCATCGTGGGAAATGCCGCAGAACACAGCAGCGCTATACTACTTGCAAGAAAGGGCAAGATGGAGCTTTCAATAGGCATCGCGGCCGGCTCTGGAACGCAGATCGCGCTGTTCGTAGTGCCCATCCTGGTATTTGCCGGGATCGCGCTTGGACAGCCTTTCACCCTGGTCTTTACGCTCTTTGAGTTAGCGGTGATCTTTTTGGGAGCAATAATTCTGAACCTCATCGTTCATGATGGAAAGAGCAACTGGTTTGAAGGGGTCATGCTCACTGCAGTATATGTCATAATCGCAATCGGATTCTTTTTTATTGGATAGAAAAGTGGGGAGGCTTTACTCCTCCACCACGACGGTTCCAACCATGTTGGGATGGATTATGCAGAAGTAGTCGTATTCTCCTGCCGCATCGAACCTGTGCGAAAATGCCCTATTTGGTCCCATGTAGCCAGAGTCAAATTCCTCTCCTGCATCAGGGGCACCGATGCTTCCGGATGTCACGGTATGCGGATCCGGATCGTCGTTGACCCAGGTTACATTCTCTCCGACTTGTACCGTCACGGGGTTTGGATCGAACGCAGTGTCGTTGAGAAACGCGGCGCCGGGCACTATGGACACCCGAGTTCCATTAACCTCTGTCTGGTTTGTAATCGCGCTGTCCACGTTGTTTGTGACCTCGGGGGCATATGTCACTGCATGCAAGGTGTATGATATGAGGAAGCTTTCGCCGTTAAGGTTTCCAACTGCCAGCCCGTTACCTGCAAAAGGAACGGCCGCAGAGTACGTTTCCGGCATCGGTATTTGGGATTCTGGCAGCTCTTCGTACTGTGGAGCTATCAGCGCCGGTGCGATGAGTGTCCCGTTAGGGCCTCCTGGGAATACAAAGAGATCGCCAAACTCTGTCCCGAACGTTTCATTTGCGACTCCATATGTCTGAAATGGTGCAACCATGACTGGCTGTGTGGCGGTAAAGGTTATCCAGCCGACATAGACCCTGCCGTCCTCCCTTGCCGGAAGGATGTCGATTACTTGGAACGGCCCGGCTTGGGCTCCCGGCGATGACATTGTCCCCTGCTTTGTAACCACTCTCCCTGTATTCGCTGCGATTCTCGTTTCATCAGGCCCTGCGGCTGAATCTCCTGTCTGCGTGCTATTGTGCTTATTCATTATATCGTCTAGCATGCTCTCTTCAGGCCGCATGTCAACACTCGTGGCTGCCGTTGAAATGGGCAGCATAGTAACGCCGGCTGCTGCCACAGCCATAGTGAACAAAACAGCGGTCATTCTACCAATCGGTATCATTGATGAGATGCTTGCTTTTCTTTATTTATGGGGTCTAGAACAACTTTTGCTGAACTTGTTCGGAATTTTCTTACAACGTGCGATCGTTATTCCTTCATCTTTGAAACCTTGACCAGGATCTTTTTTGCAATCTGATCATGATCGTATGGACGCTTCACCGCAGCAGCGAGAAGTTTAAGCTTGCGGCTCTTGCCGACGGGAAATAAAAAGACATCCAAAAGCCTGCTGTGAAACATCAGATAAGAGAGCTCGCCAAAAAAATCCTCATTGTTCTTTGCCATGGATACCATCAACTCGGTCTGGATCCGAAGGACTTTGAATTTCTGCTCGTTTGGCGGGACCATGGGCTTTTTGAAATACGACCCTAATAGATTCGCATTCTCGATTACTGCAGCCAGCAGGATGCTCTTGTCAAGTTCCACTATATCCTTGCAGTGTTCCACAGGGCCCATTG
>JAKEIF010000152.1 GCA_022545875.1 Nitrososphaera sp. | reverse complement strand
TCATCGTAGCTTTCGTGGGAATGATTCCTCATCCTGATGCCCTTAGCTGGGCGATGATAATCGTGTCAATTGTCGCAGGAGTCACACTTGCGCAGCGGATCGCCGCGACTTCTAAAAAGCTCTCGACTACCTGAGTCTTCCGCCAGTGCGTCTCTCAGATTCGGACCTGACTTTAACTATGCCACGATGAACAGCACAAGAGACACAGTAGAACTTAACGTCCGTCGATTGTGGAGCGTAGAAGGTATCAGGATAAGTTTGTCTGAGTTCTTTTGCCAGTGTCGGCTCAATAACAGTAATGCGTCCTGTAACTTTCTTGGCTTTGTCACGTGGTACCAGAGCTCCGCATTGGCTGCAGTGTACAACGCCTGAGCTGCCCTTACCGCCCTTTGACCGCCCTCGGCTTGCTCTTTTCTTCGGCATATGATCGATAAACTCGTTTGCCATCCTTTAAATCTTGTGATTGAATTTCAGGCAAAACTTCTGGTAGCTTGTCAGGAATTTTTGCTCATAAAGTATATAGCTTGGCTTGAAAATAATTCAGGCAATAAGGGTCACACGCCAGTCATGAGACCGCCATCCCAAACTCATGGCTGCGCATTAGACCCTTTAGCTATCTTCTTATTGAAATACGCCTGTTAGAATTCGTACTTGCGAATAGCAATAGCGTCACATATCGTACTCGATTCTCTACAAGGATCTGAGGGGTCGGTCATCTATAGCCCAGGCGGACCTCCGTCTTATTCCGGAATGACATGTAGAAGGTTTGGCTTTGACGTCTTGCTTGCGACTAAAGTTGGACAAGATTTCCCCAATGAAGCACGTCAATTATTCGACTACGAAAAAATGCCGATACAGCAGAGACAAATTGTGAATGCTCCGACGACTAGGTTTTCGATAGTATCCAGTGACGAATCTCGGACCATGACGCTTCAAGCAAAATGCAGCCAACTTGTGCCGGCAGACATAGAAAACGTGAGGGCAGACTGTTGGCTGGTGAGCCCTGTCTTTGACGAGATTCCAAGTGAGACACTTGAAGCGATCAAGTCAAATGGCGGGACGAAGAACTTTGTGATGCTTGACCCTCAAGGATACATGCGACAAGCCGATGAGCGCGGCACCATTTCAATTCTGGAAAGGATCGATGTCGACTTGAATAGGATCCGAGCAATAAAGGTGGATCAGCAAGAGATGCAGGCCCTTACCGGAGGCCTAATGGGCCTAGATGGAATGCGCGCATTGCAGTCACGCGGAATAGAATTTGTAGTATCCACCCACGCCAATGAGATTCATCTCCTTCACAAAGATACTCATTACTGGGCCAAGCTGGGAAAGATTGATACTCCTGACTCGACTGGGGCAGGCGACATCATTTCCGCTGCTTTTTGCTGCGCCTACATCAAGGAAAAAGATCCCTTGTGGGCCCTTTGTTTTGGAGCAGGTGCTGTGAGAGCTGCACTGGAAACCCTCCAAGTAGGCCTGAAGAAAATCCCGTCATTCTCAAAAATAGAAGAAAATGCTTCCTATTTCTATAACACAATAGGGTTCAAGCAGCTATCTTAGCTTTAAATCTGACCTATATGTTCAATTGCTAGAGCTCAGTTGAGAGTTGCTCTTTCAGGCATCGATTCACGCGATGGGGCCTTGCTTTCGAAGGTAAAGAAGACGCTTGAGTCACTGAATGTGCACACGCAGATAATGAAGGACAGCGAGTACCAGACTGCCCGGCAAGTGGACTTGGTACTGGTAGCTGGAGGCGATAGGGGCATTCTCGATTACTTTCACAGGGTAGTCACGGATTCTGCGCCTGTACTTGGGATTTATGAGACTGACGCGACTGGCTTTCTTGCACAAATTGATGTACGCGATCTAGAGTCTGCCATAGCCAGGCTGAAACGGACTGATTTTTCAGTCGAGGAGGTGTTCCGCCTTGCAGTAAAGGTAGATGGAAAGTCTATAGACCCCGCATTGAATGATGTTGCGATATTTCCGAGCAAAAGCGCTACTCTTATGGAGCATGTCCTTCGGATCGACGGCAAGGATGTTTGGCACGACAATAGCGATGGAATCATTGTCGCGACGCCCACTGGTTCTACTGCCTATTCTATGTCGGCAGGGGGTCCGATGGTGATGCAAAGGTCACATGTCTTTCTGGTGGTATCTGTAAACTCGCTAGACAACACGAGGCGCCCTTTAGTCGTTCCCAATGAGAGTAGGCTGGAGATAACTGATATCACGAGCAGATACCACTGTGAAGTCGTTCTCGACGGAGGCAGAAGGCAGCAGATAAAGAGGACGCTTGAATGTTTCAAGCACGAATTTCCTGCACGGCTGATAAGGCTTGCGGGGGATTCTTCAGCAGCATCTCTAATGGCAAAGAAGGTAAAACTTTCAGAAGACATGCTGAAGATGCCTCCCAGCGCAAAGTTGATCCTCAAAACTCTGGAATATGAAGGCGCGTTAAGCCAAAAGGATCTTGCAGTCAGGACGATGCTTCCCGAACGCACAATACGACTATCGCTTAGCCACCTGCTTGGTCAGGGGTATGTAAAGAAAAAGACGTCGCTCAGAGATGCCAGGCAGCGGATATACGAGCTTAGATTTTGACCCTTGCTGCGGCTCGGACAAATGCATCAAAGGATTCTTCTGGCCTTCCCGGCCTACTGCTAAATTCAGCATGGTACTGGACTGCAAAATAGAACCTGTGGCCGGGTATTTCCAATATCTCCATCCTCTTCCTGCTATCAGAGTGGGCAGACAGAACCAGCCCCGCCTTGCTAATCAGGTCTAGGTAATGCTGGTTGAATTCATACCTGTGCCTGTGCCTTCTTTTTATCAGGGTTGAACCGTATACTTTCGCCGCTCTCGTCCCTGAAGATACAGATATTTCATGGCTTCCCAGCCTCATCGTGCCACCCATATCGTGAATAGTTCTCTGCTCGGGCATGAAGTCGATTATCGGGTTCTTTGTATGAGGCTCTAGCTCTGTTGAATTGGCGCCTGAAAGGTTGCAAACATTGCGAGCAAAGGCAACAATAGCAAGCTGAAATCCAAAGCAAATCCCGAGGTACGGAATGTCATTTTTTCGCGCGTAATTGGCAGCTAAAATAATGCCTTCACTTCCTCTCTTCCCAAACCCCCCGGGGACCAGTATCCCGTCAAAGCCGCCGAGTGTTGAAATGTTCTTTTCTCCACCGTTCTCAAATTGCTCGGAATCAATCCATTGAATCTCTACCTTTCTGCCAATGCCCGCGCCCGCATGCGATAGCGCGTGATATACACTCACATAACTGTCAGGAAGTGTAACATACTTTCCAACCACTGCAATCTTGACGGAGCCTTTGTAATTTGAAAAAGAGTCGGCAATCGCTTTCCAGTTGCCCCATTTGGATGTAGACCTGCCAAGCGACAGTCTCTCCGCAATCGCCTTGAGCGTACCCTGGCTTTCAAGCACTTCCGGCACTTTGTAAATTGAGGGGGCATCATGGCAAGAAATCACGCACTTTTCTTCAACGCTGGCAAACAACGAAATCTTTCGTCTTGCCTCGGTACTCAGCGGCGCCTTGCATCTTACGGCGAGTAGGTCCGGCTGTATTCCTATCCTGCGAAGCTCTTGAACACTGTGCTGGGTTGGCTTCGTCTTTTGTTCGCCAACAACATCCAGTACGGGTGCCAATGTTACGTGTATGAAAAGGGTATTTGAAAGACCGTGTTCAAGTTCCATCTGACGAAAGGCCTCTAGGAAGGGCAAGCTTTCAATGTCTCCCACCGTTCCACCGCACTCGACCACCATGATGTCCAGCTGCTCGTCTGTAGAGATCTTGCGCAAGGCGTTCTTTATCGCATCGGTAACGTGGGGAATAATCTGAACACATTGACCCAAGTACTTGCCCTCGCGTTCTGCCTTGATTACATCCATGTAAACACGTCCCGTCGTAATATTGTGATCCTTTGTCATAGGCATGTCGATGAATCGCTCGTAATTGCCAATATCCATGTCACACTCACCGCCGTCGTCAGTAACAAAGACCTCACCATGAGCTACAGGATTCATGGTTCCAGCGTCATAGTTGACATATGGATCAATTTTCGCACATGATACCTTGTATCCAGCTAGCTGGAGTAGTTTGGCTGTTGACGAAGTTGTTACGCCCTTTCCAAGACCAGACATGACCCCTCCTGTCACAAAAATGAACTTGCATTCTGCGTTTCGTTGCTTGGTCTTGGACTGCACGTCAAACTTTGGAACGACGCCTTTTTATTCCTTTTCTGGGGGGCAGACGCTATCTTAATAAGAAGAAATCGCGCTAGTAGACTTGTAAAATAACAGAATGCAAGATAATGATCTTCGAAGGTTACGCGGCAAATCTGCCATAGAGGCTGCCCACGAAGGTGTTAGCGGAGAAGACGAAACGCGTCTCGATTCTGCAATTTCAGCACTCTATGGCGTTGATGGTGAAGAGGCGCTAGAGATTCATACAAACTACCACGTCGACAGGATTTTTTCCCTACTTGTCAGGCGGGCGAGAGAGAACGGAATGAAAAAGAATGCAATAGCCAAAAGACTTGCAGAACTGGACTTTATCCGACTTGGGAGTCAAGTCGCAGTAGGCAAGCTAGCAGAAACGGCCGCAGTCGAGCTGCTTTTCAGACAGTTATCACAGGCTGAGAGCAATTCGAAACCCGATGACAGATACATCCAGTTCTATGGTTAGGTTCTTTTTTTTAGGGCGTTTCTGCCGCGCCGACATGCTAGAGTTTGGTTATCATCGCAACTGCTCAATGTAGCCAATCTCTTTAAGGTAGTCAATGAAAAGCGCCACGTCGCGGTTATCCGCGTTAATGCTGTACATGACATTTGCGTACTTGCTTTGCCGCACCCAGCCTATCCGTACAAGGTCATCCAGATTATTTTTAATGTCGTCGCGCTTTAAGTGCGTTTTTTTGTGTAGGAGATAAATTGTTGCAAGCTTGCTTTCTTCGGCAAGGCTCTTTAGTATTTTGATCTTACCAAGGCTGCCGATTCCAGTCTCTACTATTTCCTTGGCGTCCATGCTATTTGTCTGCCTTTATTCTGCCCATGAGGAGCGGCTCTAGTTCTGTCAAAGATGCTCCGTGCAGCCCGATTTCTCTCAACGATCTGATATCCACCAGCTTGCGTATCTTTAGATCGTCAAGATAGTCCTCTACTTCCATTCTCTTGATGCCAAATTGTGCCGCCAGCTCTTCGGCATGCAGTCTTACTTCCTTCAGCTCCACATAGGGTTTCTTTTTAGCCTTGAGTGCCTTTATGACTGCAATCAAACTCACAATGTGAGGCTTGGAAAGGTGTTCGATTTCTTCCGTCGTTAGTGATGGGTGTATCTGGCCGTGAACCTTGCGGATCTGGTCAAGATTAACCCTGCCTGTTCCTTCAGACTCGGCAAGGTTGCCGGCATAAAGCATCAGGTCCAAGGCATAGCGGACATCGCCCTTTACCTCTTCAGATGTGGTTATGCTAGCAACTTTGTCAATGATATCAGAACCAACGGCTCTAGGAGCAAACGCCTGGTTGCAGCGACTTTCCAGAATGTCACTGACCTGTTCAGCACTATAGGGGTTGAATTCTATGGACATACGTCCGAGGGTACTGAGTTCTGCAGGGTCGAGCCTAGAGTAAAATTCAGTGCTTCTTGCGATAAACACGACGCCTTTGATATTGCAGGGCTTGTCAGGCTCGAATTCATTAAGGCGTGTGAGATCGTAAATTATGCTAGTGTCCTTGCTCGTCTTTATCAGATAATCGATTTCATCCATTACGACTACTGCATACTCTTTGTTTTCTCGCAAATACTGGAGCAGATACCGCAGCATTTCTTCCGCGCTAAGCCCTTGGGCAGGCAGCGTAGGCGCAATGCGCTCGAGTAGGAACCTGTAGATGGCGTATTTGTTGCCGCCCTGCAATTTGAGGTTGATATAAGCAGTCTTTAGACCAAGCCGGTTCTTCTTGAATTGTTCCTCTATTCTCCGGGTAGAAGTGATCACAGTAGATGTCTTGCCTATTCCTGCAGGGCCTATTACTTGCAAGACAGTAAGTGGAAATTTGTCAGGGTCTCTAATGATGCCTGAAAAGACATGGACAATCTGTTGGATTTGGCCTTCGCGATGCGGCAGCTCTTCTGGTATGAATCTGGGCGAAAGCCTTGACCGATCTCGGAATATGGCACTTTCAGACATGTCTTGTGTATATCTGGATAGGTGGCTACCAGCAATATATAGATGAACGAATGATTTGATGGCAGTAGAGACGTAGGCAGTAGACCATCTATGGTGAGGCAGGAAGATTAGTCATACAATTAATATCTGGAATTCTCTTATCACGCGAAAGGATGAGCAAGTTTCTAGAGTCAGAAATGAATCTCCGACGCCTTGCTGGTAACTCTTTCAAGGCTATCGACGACGGCGCCTATGAAACAGGGCATTCGTTTACGCACGACGCTCTGAGTCTGCGCAGGGCAATATTGTCATGCCCCCATGCCCCGCTCATCACAGAGGTCAAGTTCGCCTCGCCGTCGCACGGCAAGATAAGAGAAAAAGCGTCACCCACAGAAATTGCGTCGATTATGGTAAAGTCGGGCGC
>JAKEIF010000151.1 GCA_022545875.1 Nitrososphaera sp. | reverse complement strand
CTTATCCCAAGATGTGTAGAATGGTCAAGCAATTTACGCTCAAGGGCAACTGCGGCCTTGTGTCTCAGCTGTATTATTGCCCCGTGGATGTCTCCTCCCCCGTAAACCGCGTTGCCCGCGACAAATATCCTGGCCCCTGCGTCATAGACCTGCTGGAGAGTGGTTGCGTCAATCCCGCCGTCTGCTTCAATGTATCCCTTGAATCCGCGTTCTCTGAGCTTTTTGTTAAGTGACACCATCTTTGGAATGACTTCGGGCATAAACTTTTGGCCTGCGAACCCCGGATTCACAGACATTACGATAATAACGTCAAGATCGTGGAGGCAGGAGTAAAGCCAGTCTGGGACGTCAGTCGCCGGGTTTATCGCGATTCCGGGGCTTATCCCGTTTGCGATAAGCTTGTCCTGAATTTTCACAAATTCTTCGCCGGTGCAGGCCTCTGCGTGCACGGTAATAATGTCGCATCTTGCATCAATGTATTCCTGCACCTGCTCAAGGGGCCGCTCAATCATCAAATGGGCGTCAAACGGCAAGCTGGTCAGCCTGCGCAGTTTTTTTATCGTGTCGGCAAAGAACGTGGTATTTGGGACAAACCTGCCATCCATTACATCGAGGTGGATCATTTCGACGCCTTCGCGCTCTACCTTTCTTATCTTGTCCTCGTAATTCTCGCGCTCGCCGGCGATGATCGATGGGGCAATCAGCATTTCGCTTTCGAGCTCTTCTAGTAATATGGGGGTGTGCTTCCGAGGAGGGGCCTTTCCGTGCCACTGGGGGTTGTTTGCCATATGGCGTATCCCGTTGCCCTTGACGGTATTGGCCACTATCATGACGGGCTTGTCGTGTATCTGAGCCGCCCTATTCAGCGCGTCAACTATCTGCTCGACTCTGTGCCCGTCGACTTCAAAGACTTGCCAGTTAAACGCGGCCCATTTATCCTTTGTAGGGTCAAGTGGCATAATGTCTTCCGTAAAGCCATCCTGCTGGATCCTATTTCTGTCAAGTACCGCGACTATGTTATCCAGCTTGAACTTGCCGGCCGCCATCGAAGCTTCCCAGATCTGGCCCTCATTTGATTCACCATCTCCTATGAGCACATAGATTCGGTTCTCTCTGTCGTCGAGTCTTTTGGCAAGGGCTATCCCAATTCCAACCGAAAGCCCAATGCCCTCGGATCCTCCCGAGTATTCAACGCCCGGTACACTGTGATCTCTCTGCCGTTCAGAAAATCTCACAGGGTGTCCCTGCAGCCTGGACCCCAGCTTTCGCAGCGTCCTGAGCTCCTCCGGGGGGAAATACCCTGCCATGGCGAGGGTAGAATAGAACCCCGGCGCAGAATGCGCCTTTGAATTAATGAAATAGTCTCTGTCCTCCCACGTGGGGTTGGACGGCTCATGCTTCATTTTCCTAAAATACAAAGTGCCCATGATCTCGGCCGCAGAGAAAGACGCACCCGGATGTCCCGAGCCTGCCTCTGCAATGCCCTGGATTGCCCACATCCGAACATCTCGGATTCTTCTTTTCAGGTCAAGGTAACGCATGTTAAAACCCATTCTCACACTCTCCGCGTAAACTGTAACACAAAAAAGCTCTTCAGAGCAAGATAAAAAGCTAGCTCCGCAGATAGCACAAGAACTCCTATGTAATCTTACTCTTGAGCCTGACCAAGACTTAATAGGTTCTGACACGAATTATGCACATGTCGTCGATATCGTCGCTTTTCATGCGGCCTCTGTTGATATATGACGACAAGTGCTATTCGTGCACAAGGTTTGCCCAGATCGCAAAGAGCCTTTCGAGGGGGTGGATAAGAATCGCCGGCCACTACTATTCACCAGAAGCAAGGCAAGCCAAGAGCATCATTTTTCCCGCAGGGTACGATGCAACGAAAATGTTCTGGCTAGTCAACAGGAATGGAGCTTTTGGAGCCAGGTCTGGTCTGCCGCGTGTGACAAAGGAAATTGCCTTTGGAATGCTTGCGGGTCGGGGCAGCAAGGATCGTTCCGATTCTGCGATCGCCTGCGAATACGAGCAAGGCATGTCGTGCTTTACGTCGACGAACACCCTGAGGCGGATTTTGAAGCTATTGAGCCACGGGGCGACCTTTAGATTCTAACCCATGAAATTGGGAAAATCCGGGACATCACCCAACTTTTTCACAGACCCGCCGCCTGGTAGGTCTGCCTTTCTGTCGACTTTGTACTTGAAAACGTCTTTGTAGTCTACTCCGATGATGACGTTTCTTCCAACTGCAATGATTTTGTTCTTGGGGATGTCAAATCTCCAATCGTAGTGGCCAAAAACCACGATCTTGCTCTTGGCTTCCATCATTACGTGACCGATGTGCTCTTCATCCTGGGTCCTAACGCCTTTGTTGAAAAGCGACTTTGGATATCTTCCCTCATATGTCGCCAAGTCAACTGCTTCTATCGTGTCTGCAGTTGCTGTCTTGGCATCAGTGGGCAGTGGCTCCTCCCTGCTAACTTTATACTTCTTTACGATCTCGTGAAATGGCAAATTGATTAGAACATTGGCTGCCGCAAACTTGATGGCTGACTTTGGTATGTCATACCTGTCGTCTCCCTGACCAAAGACTACGATCATGTCTGAAGTTTCTCGAACGACGTGACCAACATGCGGAGCATCCAACGCCTTTACACCTCTGTTAAAGTATTTGCCGGAGGCCATAATCTGAACAATTAATTCATGTTCTGCCTATTTATAGCTGCTCTTCGATTCGGCTATTCCAATCTCTGACTTCTAAAGTTAAAATAAAGTTCATTGTTCTGTCAATACATCATGGTTCAGATCAAGGTCGAGAAGGCAAAGATCGACCAGAAACAGACTACACTTCTGGTAATAGGCGTCTTTGAAGGGGAAAACGATTTTTCGCAGTCTAAGGAACTGGACCCCGCGGTGTTTGCGTCAATCAAGGAGACCCTGGAAAACAAAGAGTTTCGGGGAACATTTGGTTCGAGCGTACTTGTATACACGCTAGGAAAGGGACCGATGAAAAAGATAATGTTGCTTGGCTTGGGCAAGCGCGAGAAATTCGTTGACGAGAGCGCTCGAATTTGTGCGGGAAAAGCCGCGCACAAGGCAAAAGAGCTAGGCGTCAAGGAATTCTCGATGCTACAGTTCTCCAGTATCGATGAGGGCCTCATAGAGGCAATGACTGAGGGCGCGGCTCTTGCGCTTTATTCATTTGACAGGTACAAGGCACCGGACACCGGCAAGGGTCCTCCTTCCAAGGTTGAAGAGATAACCATTCTGATAAACTCTGATTCGCCTAAATTCCAGTCGATAGCAGAGAGGACGAGCCTTGTGGTCGAGGCTGTGAATTTCGGACGAGACATCGGCAACATGCCGCCAAATGACTGCTCTCCCGCACAGCTGGCCGGAATCGCAAGTTCACTCGCCCAAGATTATGGAATGAAATCGCGGATTATCGATCGATATGAATTGGAAAACATGGGGATGGGTGGAATCGTCGCCGTGGGGAAGGGGAGCAATAACCCTCCAAAACTAATCATACTTGAATACAACGGAGCTCCCAGCGACCAAAAGCCATACTTGCTTGTGGGAAAGGCAGTGACGTTTGATACAGGCGGCATTTCGATCAAGCCGGGCGAAAAGATGGATGAAATGAAGTTTGACAAGTGCGGCGGGTGCACGGTGCTTGCCGTCATGCGCGCCGCGGCGTCACTAAAGCTTGCAGTAAATATTGTTGCAATCGTTCCATCTGCCGAAAACATGCCTTCTTCTACTTCATACCGCCCCGGTGATATTGTCAAAATGTACAACGGCAAGACAGTCGAAGTTCTCAACACCGACGCAGAGGGCCGGATGATACTTGCCGATGCGCTTGCATACGGGATAGCAACATATTCGCCAAAAGCAGTGATCGATCTGGCGACTCTGACAGGCGCAGCCATAATCGCGCTTGGATCCAATGTTGCCGCTCTAGTCAGCACAAACAAGCAGCTCACAGACAGGCTACGCAAACATTCAGACAAAACCGGAGAAAAAATGTGGGAACTGCCGCTATACGAAGAATTCCATGAACAGATAAAAAGCACTTTTGCCGACATTCGTAATATCGGCGGCAGGCCTGGCGGCGCAATCACTGCTGCCGCGTTCCTCTCTAACTTTGTCAATGGAGTACCTTGGACACATGTGGACATTGCAGGAACTGCTTGGACCCAGGACGGCACTTTTGAGCGAAGCTATAATCCGAAAGGCGCCACGGGCTTTGGCGTAAGGACGCTTGTCCGGCTACTTGCAGAAGACGAAAAGCCGCAGCAGCCGTGATGAGCCATGCCTGTCTTTGAGCTAGATAGTCTGGTCAACTCCCTTGAAGAGAACGGCTATAGCTCAAGAATAGGCAGCATCGAGCTTGACGTACATCCTGTACGGAGGCCGTATTTTGAGAGATGGCTTTCAAACAGAGACGGCTTTATCAGAATGCTAAGCGGCAACGTAGATTTCCTTGGAGTCGAAGAAGTCGTGAGAATGGGCCCTTTCTTTAACATCTACTGCGTCGTTGAAAATGATTCTATCGTGGAGGGAGATGACAATGCCCACAAGCTTTTGGATGCCGGGCCGTACTACGAACTCCTTGAAGGCGAGGTCACCCGGCTTGGCTGGAGCGGCGGAGTCATTTCAACAATTCTCGCAAAGGATAGCACTTTGTCAGATGAATTCTCAAAGTCGATCATGAAAGAAGAGGTGAAAAGGATCACTCTCAGGGCCTCAAACTATTGTTGCGTCATCGAGACCAGAGCCTGGGATCCTAATGGACTTGCTTCTTCATTTGGAATAATTGACAGAATCGCGTATGACGTAAGGAAACTAATAAAGGCGATCCACCTTGGAGAAGATGTTGGAGCATAAAAGGTGCCAGCACTGCTGCTTCCCAACCGCTCACGCAGGTCAGTAACACAGCAGCGACAGCAGGTTTGACTTCCGGGTTCGGAATGGGACCGGGTCGCACCCTGCCGCTATGACCGGCTTACCAAATCATTCACAAAGGGGTTAATTTAATCTTGCTACTCACGTCGACGCTATAGAATGGAAGGTGCGTCAGTATTGCCGCCTCATGACAAAATGAACGCTCGCTTCGCGCCGGCTAGAACAAAGCTACTGAATGAGAATAGATGAAAAAGTGTCGTGCCCGAACTCAATTGTTCTTAGCTCAAATAGTATTATTCGTTTTTGAACTAGATTTTTCAATGTTCAAGGTATTTGGGCTGATCTTTGTAGGCATCCTTCTCGCTGCCTCTGGGATTTTCTTCCTCAGCACTGTAGGCCTTCCTGTCATACACTTTCCGTACGTGAACTGGGCAAATGTAGGATTCGTGCTCATAATAGGGAGTGCAGTGACATTTGGTACGGCCGCAATAGCTTCAAGGGTAAACTGATCATCCTCACTGCTCTGCGAGCATCATCGGTATCTATATAACGCATTATTGCAAAAATTACATGTAATTGGGCAATTCTGAAGCAGAAAATACTCATAGAGTCGCAGTACTAGACGAAGAACTGTGCCAGCCAAGAAAATGCGGGCTTGAGTGCATTATCTACTGCCCAGTAAACAAGACAGGCGGCGAGTGCATCGTCCAGAGGCCTGAAGACAACAAGGCCGTAATATCCGAAGACCTATGCACAGGCTGCGGCATTTGCATCAAAAAGTGCCCCTTTGACGCGATTGTAATCGTAAACCTTGCACGGGAGCTTTCAGAGGAGAAGGTTCATCAGTATGGCATTAACTCGTTCCGCTTCTATCGCCTACCAACCCCAAAGAAGGGTTCAGTCGTTGGATTGGTGGGAAGGAACGGAATGGGCAAGTCGACGGTCGTCAACGTGCTATCAGGAAACCTAAAGCCCAATCTGGGCAAGTACAATTCTGAAGTTTCTTGGGATGAAGTACTAAAATACTTCCAGGGAACAGAACTAAAGTCTCACTTTGAAAAGATTGCATCTGGGACAATGCGCGCAAGCATCAAGCCCCAGCTAGTCTACCTGATTCCAAAGGCCTTCAAGGGCATTCCAAAAGAGTTGTTGAAAAAATATGATGAACGCAGTGTGACTGACAAGCTCGTTCAGCAGCTTGGCCTGGAGAATATACTTGACCGCGACGTTGCACAGTTGAGCGGCGGCGAGCTGCAGAGGCTGGCAGTCGCTGTAGCAGCCGCAAAGGATGCAGAGTACTACTTTTTTGACGAGCCATCATCGTACAACGATGTTTACCAGAGGCTGGCAGTGGCCAAGGTAATGAAAGAGCTTGCAGAGGCCGGCAAGTCAGTAATGGTGGTAGAACACGACATGACGCTTCTTGACTATCTCTCGGATTATGTTCACATCCTTTATGGTGAGCCAGGCGCATATGGGATTGTCTCTACACTGCAGAGCACCAAAGTAGGGATCAACAATTTTCTTGAAGGCTTTTTGCCAGCAGAAAACGTCCGGTTCCGCGACAAGGCTTTCAAGTTCGATGTCGCTTCTTCAATAGATGACGTCATACTTGACGTGCCTGTTGCGAGTTATTCAGACCTAAGGAAGTCATTTCCTTCATTCACACTTTCCATCTCTGCCGGCAAAGTCCGTAAGGGCGAGGTTGTGGGCGTAGTGGGCGCAAATGCACTTGGCAAGACAACGTTCATGAAGATGCTTGCCGGCGTTGACAAGCCTGATTCTGGTACAATAGATATAGGCGCAAGGATTTCCTACAAGCCGCAGTACCTTAACCAGGATTATGAGGGCGACGTGCGTTCGCTACTTTACACGGCATATCAGAGTGCTATTGAAGGCTCGAGCGTTGAGGATCAGATAATCATCCCGATGGGAGTGAAAAAGCTCTATGAAAAGAACGTCAAGACCCTCAGCGGCGGCGAGCTGCAGAAAGTCGCTGTAACTGCGGCGCTCCTGCGCGAAGCAGACATCTACGCCCTAGACGAACCATCCGCATTTCTCGATGCAGAGGACAGGATTGCAATCGCCAAATTCCTTCAGCGTTTCGTACGGGCCCAGGGAAGATCCGCCATCATAATAGAACATGACATGCAGCTAATTGATTTGGTAGCAGATACGCTCGTAATATTTGAAGGCGAGCCGGGCCGCCAGGGGCTTGCAACGGCTCCAATGCGGAAAGAAGACGGAATGAATCGCTTCCTCAAGGCGCTTTCAATAACATACAGACGAGACGAAACTACAGGCAGGCCGCGCGTAAACAAGGAATCCGGCAGACTGGACAGGGAGCAGAAGCAATCAGGCAACTATTACTATGTAAAGAACCACTAATGCCCCACATGCTCAAAGAAGTCTTGGGAACCGTACTTTCGCCGGAGGAGACCTCACAGGTTTACTCTGCCTTTGATCAGATAGGCTCAATCGTTATAATAAAAATCCCTGATGCCTTGTTGTCCAAAAAGCTGGTAATAGCTCAGGCAATACTTGACAATATAAAGACAGCAAGAAGTGTCTTTGCGCAGGTTTCAGCGGTACAGGGGGATTTTCGAGTTCGGGATCTCGAGTTTCTGGCTGGCCAGAATACGACCATGACTGAATACAAGGAACACGGCTGCAGATTCAAAGTTGATGTCGCAAAAGCGTATTTTTCTCCCCGGCTGTCAACTGAGCGACAGCGGATAGCTGACATGGTGCAAGATGACGAGGTCATTGTCAACATGTTTGCCGGAGTCGGGACGTACTCTATTGTTATCGCAAAAGCAAACAAGACATGCAGGGTATACAGCATTGACTCTAATATTGCCGCAGCCGAGTTGTGCACCATCAATGCTAAACTGAACAAAGTGCAGGACCGCGTTGAATCGATATCCGGCGACGCAGCGAAAGTGATCAAGGATCGGCTTGCAGGAAGCGCCGACAGGGTGCTCATGCCGCTGCCCGAGCGCGCCAAGGATTTCGTAAATGAAGCGGTACTTGCCCTAAGGCCTAGCGGGGGCATCGTTCACTATTTTGCCCATGTCAGGGCAGATAATAAAAAGGCGAGCCAAGAGGCAGGACTTGCAGACGCAAGCGAGGCGTTCTCGAAATACGATCACACCGCCAAGGGCATCAGGATAGTCAGGGAAGTGGGTCCAAGATTTTATCAGGTCGTAGCCGACGTATACGTTAGCCGCTAGGTTTCTCTTCTGTCCTGGGAGCAGTCAGCATTGTATAGCCGATCCAGCCAAGGACTGTCAGCATCAGCGCTACTGCGCCAAGCACGGTCAGCTGCAATATAATCATGGTATATTGCGATCCGAGAAGAAAATAGGCGTAGATTATGAACGCCGCTATCGCAATAATGAGAAGGGCGGCTCCTGTCCCTCTGTTGCCCTTACGTTTGACATTCATTAATAACTGAAATTGGCTCTTCCACGAACTTTATAATGTTTTAGTTAAGTTCCAAGGCCATCAGGTAAGCGTCCTCCCCGTCCCTGTAGTATGAACGCAACCTCGACTTTGTTTCAAAGCCGAGCTTTTCATACATTACCACGGCTCCAGTGTTGCTCACCCTGACTTCAAGGTAGATCTCGTCGCTTCTCCTGTGCATAGCGCCATTGATGCCTTCGAGCATCAGAGCCTTGCCAAGGCCCTTTCCCCTATGCTCCTCTAGCACAGCTACAGAAACGACATGGCCCTTTTTGACAAAGCCGAGCTTGCGAAAATTGGAAAATCCGAACTCGATCTTGCACATGATATAGCCTACAATTCTATTATCCAGCTCTGCGACAATGAACGCTTCAGGCAGTTCCCTCAAGATTGATTCAAAGAAATAGTCAGAGTAGTGCTCTGGAAGCGCAGCCATGTTGATGTCGATCACCATAGGGAGGTCTTGTTCCTCGCAACGGCGAATTACATAGCCGCCCACTTTTCGCAGAGCAGTTTGCAACCTAGAAGTTAAAGATAAAAACAGATTATTTAACGTTATAGGTCTTATCAGCGTTTTAGAATAGAACTTTCTGGTGATGCGTAAAAGTCGGGATATGCTTTAAATTTGATTGGCACACAACTTATGGTAGCTGTGGCCAGCATTCTAAGTGGCGATTATACTCGCGCGATCCCCATCGTCTCGTCACTCTTCACGGTAAAGGACTTTCAGCACAACGCCATGGACGATTACGTCCAGTTTCTCATTGCAGAATCCGATGTCCGCCACAAGTTTCCGTCTCTTTTGCACCAGCTTGGAAAAATAGGGATGGTGGCTTCCGTCACCAAGAGGCAATACATACGATGGCTGATGCCAACGCTGAAATCCGTGAGGCTGTCGGTATCTGGCGGCACCGTACTAACAGTCCAGAGGCTTCCTCCGCAAAAGGCAAAGAAAGACCTTTTCCGAATTATCCCGCTTGCCTTTTTCATAGTTACGCTGACAGTTGTGTTCGTTGATGGCATCATGCGTTCTGATTCTGTATTTGCAAGAATGGGGATACAGGATCCCATAATGCTTGCCATCGTCTACACGATGTCGCTTATGGGCATCCTGGGGATTCACGAGCTGGGCCACATGATAGCGGCGAAGCATTATGGCATTCGCATCTCCTGGCCTTATTTCATACCGCTGGCCCCCGGCCTCTTTTCGCCTACGCTAGGGGCGATGATACGTATGAAAAGTAACATGCCGACTCGAAACGCAATGTTTGACGTGGGAATATCGGGTCCCATCGCAGGCCTTATAGTGACAGTTATTGTGTCAATATACGGATCGTCAATCTCCGTTTTGATACCGCTTGACGAAGCTGAGAGGCTTTTGGGCAGCAGCGAACTCTTTGAGTTAAATTCTAGCCTTCTCATGATAGCGACCATGCAGTTGACGGGCACATTTACAGATGAAGGCGTGCTTGTCATGTCGCCGGTAATGTTTGCCGCTTGGCTGGGATTCTTTCTCACGTTCCTCAACCTTATCCCCGCGTCTCAACTCGATGGCGGTCACATCCTTCGCTCGACTCTGGGGGCCCGGTATCACAGGCAGATCACCTTCGCTATGGTAGTAGCCATGTTTGCATTGCCTCCGCTCGTGCTGCCAATGTTTACAATGACATTTTGGATAATTGGTGCGCTTGCTTTGCTGCTCACGCTAAGAGCGCCGGATAACCCTCCTCTTGATGATGTGACATCTCTGTCAAGCGGGAGAAAGGCTCTATTCATCGTGGCCATGGCACTTGGCGCTCTCTGCGCCCCTATCCCGTCGTTCCTAGTCTAGATTCTGGGCCTTAGCAAAGTGATATCAGCGTCAGAGAGCACTATTGCCCTATAGCTCTTGCCGATTTTCTCTGGCAGCTTTTGCAAGACGTCATTCATGCCAGAGTATGTGGTAAAACCGAGCTTGGTCCCTGCATAATAGCGCGGAAGAGTTGACACCAGTCCGAGCTCGTATTTTTGTCGCAATTCATTTGCAAAAAAAAGGTGCTCTAGCCCTTCGATGTAGGGGCCCTGGCTTAGATGCTCCGGCTTGAGCCTTCCTTCAACCATGGTCTGGAGAGCCCCACCGCCGATTCCTTCCCTGCTTTCCGCCAACAATATCGCGGTCCCGCCTTCCCTGACGATGTGTATGTTGTTCCAAAGGGAATTGAGCGATGACGCGAGAGTGGTCTGGACTACTGCATCCGTACTTGCACTCATGACTGCACACTTGGCCGGCTCTTCCTCCACTACCGATATCGACTTGAGCTGTGAAGTTGCCTTGCCAAATGCTTCCCGTATACTTCCCGTATGGACGCCAGCGATGCCGGAGTTGTTGGCTACAAGTTCAACTGAAGTAGATGCGATGTTCTCGGTTGCAGAGAGCGCGACCTTTAGCGGCTCGACTTCTTCGCCTGGAGACGGCAGGTTGTCGTGTCTAGCATTGAATGCTTCGACCATCTTTTCCGGCATAAAGTTTCTAAGGATTCCGGTAGGCGAGCCGGCAAACCCAAAAAGCGGGTCGTATGAAACAGTCGAAAGCGTTACTGTTGATTGAAATTTGCCGGTTCTTTCCTGAGCTGAATGGTAATCCGCACGGTTTATTGAAATCACTTCGCCTCCTGCCAGAGCGGTAAGGTTTGTCCGCAGCGTCCCTGCCATTTTTGGCGGCACGTCGATTGTGATGCCAAAGCCCTTGGCACGTGCTGCCTCAACCAGCATGAGGGCGCCTTTCGCAGCGGCCTTTGAAGGCGAGAGCACCATCAACAGCATGTTGTCTGTCAATGGCACTCCGTCAAAAGCAGCCTTGACCTGATCTTCGGGAAGAGGCTGGAATGTAGAGGATACCTGGCTAGCCAAGTTGTCAAACTTGATGTCCAGCACTATATCCGTCGTGCCGTACTTGAGCCAAATCTCTGGCATCTAGAGCTCTGCAACAAAGATAAAGATAAAAATGAATCTCTGTTACGGTTATCATTGGATCCTGATTTTACCCTAGAGTTTGCTTCCTTTCTCCTAAAGTCAAATGCCCTGCGGTTTGGTGCATTTGATCTGGCTAGCGGCAAGACCAGCTCATACTACATTGACCTGCGCATGCTCCCAAGCTTTCCAAAACATTTCCGTCTGACAATCGAGGCTCTGAAACAAGCAGTAGCCACAAAAATCGGCGACAGCTTTGACGCCTTTGTTTCAGTGCCGACATCGGGCCTTGTGTTTGGATCTGTACTTGCTTACGAGATGGGCAAACCGTTCGCATACGTCAGAAAAGAGTCAAAAGCCTACGGCACCAGCAAGCTAATTGAAGGTCACCTTGCGTCAGGCGGCCGTGCAGTCGTAGTTGATGATGTTGCGACAACCGGCAATTCCGTGGGCTATGCCGTCGAAGTCATCCGGGCTAACGGTGGAATCGTCGAAGACGTGGTCGCCCTTGTCAACAGGATGGAAGGAGCTGAAGAGCACTTGAAAAAAATGAATGTCAGGCTAACGGCTGTCGCATCGGTGAATGACATTGCAAGTGCATTACACGGGGCGGGCCTTATTGACGACAATACCCTGGATTCTGTGATCAGGCAGATGGCTTCAAGGGGAGACTACGAGGCAGACTAGTCAGCCTTCGTAGATCATCAAGTTCTTTTCTTCAAGCAGTGTATGCAAATTGCTCACCGCGCGGTAGACTTCGCTTTCCTTCTTTGCGCCGGTGCAGACCAGCTTGCCGCTTGCAAACAAAAGAATGACTGTCTTTGGATCAAGCATCCTGTGGATCAGCCCCGGGAACTGCTCCGGCTCGTACATGCTCCTTGGCAGTACCCTCGCAGCAAGCTCCAGATGGATCTTGCCCCCGAGGCTTGCAGACGCAACTATGTTTTGTATCTCTATTTGCGGGTCGTGCTCTAGCGGAATCCCGCCCTTTTTCAGCTTGAGGACTACGTTTTTTACCGCCTGTATGGCCATTTTTTCAGATTTGGCGCCGGTGCAGACCATCTTGCCTGAGCTAAAGATAAGCGTAGCCGTCTTGGGAGACCTCAGCCTAAAGACTAGGCCGGGAAACTGATCGGGATGATATTCTACGTCGGGAAAAATCTGGGTAATTAGGTTAAGGTTGACTGTCTGGTTCACTGTTGCCGAAGCAACAACGTTTTCAATGCTCACAATCG
>JAKEIF010000150.1 GCA_022545875.1 Nitrososphaera sp. | reverse complement strand
TATTTATCGATGAGATTGATTCTATTGCTCCAAAGCGGGAAGAAGTAACCGGTGAGGTAGAAAGGAGAGTCGTGTCGCAAATGCTATCGTTGATGGACGGACTTGAAGGCAGGGGAAGGGTCATCGTAATCGCAGCCACTAACAGGCAGAACGCGCTTGACCCTGCATTGAGGAGACCGGGGAGATTTGATAGAGAAATTGAGATTAAAGTTCCAGACAAGAAGGGCAGACTAGAGATCCTCCAGATTCATGCCCGGAACATGCCTCTGCACACAGACGTAGACCAAGGCAGAATAGCTGCTATATCCCATGGCTTTGTCGGGGCAGATCTGGAATATCTATGCAAAGAAGCAGGCATGAAGTGTCTCAGAAGGCTGCTTCCTGATTTGAATCTGGAAGACGAAAAGCTGTCGCCGGAAACACTTGACAAGCTCATAATAACCCAGAACGATTTTGACCAGGCCCTCAAAGACGTCACACCTTCAGCCATGAGAGAGGTATTTCTTGAGTCCCCTGATGTGAGCTGGCAAGACATTGGCGGCCTTGATGGAGTAAAGCGTGAGTTGCAGGAGGCAGTCGAGTGGCCTCTCAGATACCCTGATCTATACGCAAAGCTAGGTCACACGGTTCCAAAGGGCATTTTGTTGCATGGACCATCCGGCACAGGGAAAACTCTGCTGGCAAAAGCAGTGGCTACCGAGTCCGAAGCCAACTTTATCAGCGTTAAAGGTCCCGAACTGATATCAAAGTGGGTTGGCGAATCAGAGAGGGGGATCAGAGAGGTATTCAGAAGGGCGAGGCAGGCGGCGCCTTGTGTACTATTCCTTGACGAGATGGACTCTATTGCTCCAACAAGGGGGATGGAGAGTGGAGGCGGTGGTTCAACTGAGAGGATTGTTTCCCAGATACTGACAGAAATAGATGGGATCAGTGAATTGCACGGAGTAGTGGTGCTAGGAGCTACTAACAGACCGGACATGGTCGACCCCGCGCTCTTGCGGCCGGGCAGGTTCGATAGGATAATACTTGTTCCTAACCCGGACGCCGTCACAAGGACAAAAATATTAGAAATCCATGCGAAGGGAAAACCCATTGGACAAGATGTCGACTTGAGCAAGATTGCAGAAAAAATGACCGAAGGCTTTAGCGGCGCGGACACCGCTGCAATTGTAAACACCGCGATATCGCTCGTGCTCCACGAGTACCTTTCAAAATATCCGACACCGGAGGAGGCCGCCAAACATGCTACAGAAGCGTCCGTCATGATGCGGCACTTTGAGGAAGCGGTTAGGAAAATAAAGGCACAGAGAGATACAAAACCCAAGGAAACAATCGCCCTATCACACTACAGGTAGGCGTACCTGGAACCCTTGTGGGCAAACCGAACATGAGCCGCCGCTTTATCAGGCTGCTAATTCGGAAGACCGCTGGCGCACAAGGGCATCAACCATCGGGCAAGGATCATTGCCAGCACGCATTTGCCAGATCAATACGCCCAGTTTTTACCCACTTTCTCAGGGAGTCGTACACCAGCTGTTAAAGGAGCTTGGGTGATAAGGCCTAGTAACCTTGTTGTACAACACTTTACGGCACCTGCATATATAGTCGCTCGTCATAGTTTGAACAGAGAAAAATGAAATACAGAAGTAGAACAGAACTTGCTTCCCACATATTAGAAGCAGCAAACGGAGGTGCGACAAAAACAAAGATAATGTACAAGGCTTTCTTATCATATGCCCAGCTTAAAGAATACCTTAACTTCCTGATAGCGAACGGCCTGATTGAATTTGACTCTACAAGGCAGACATACCATACAAGTCCCAAGGGCCTTAGATATCTTGGGCTGTACAGTCAGATGGACGAGCTCGTCCTGACCGCTAAACCGACAAAATAGATGTAGTCTCCTCTCGCTGCTCTTATAGAGATGACAGCAAGCCGAATACTATACTCACAATAAATTGCCAGGTTATGCCTAGTGAGCGTATAGCTTCGACGCTCTGCCTACGCACAAAAATCCCATCAAGATCAAACTGTCGAATAGCCTGAGGGTCATGATGAGCTCATGGTCGCAACTGCCGAAACTGAGGAGGGCGGGAGCGCTCATCTTGACGTCCTAAGGTACCCGCTATAACACACCCCTGGGCATCATCTTGATATTTGCCACTCTTGGGAACTTGTCTTCGTTTAAGTTTCCTTTTATACCGGTGACGCATAATGTAAGCATGTCGAAAGCTTTTGTTTTTTTGAACTGTGACGCAGGTGCGGAAAAAAGCATCATAATGCAGATGAAAAACATTTTTGGGGTTTCACAGGCGAATGGTGTATCTGGGATTTATGACATTGTAGCTGAAGTAAACGCAGATTCCGAGAAAGGCGTAGCGGGGATCGTGAGGAAGTTCCGTTCGCTTGACAGCATTAGGTCTTGTCTGACAATGATTGTCGCTGAAAAGCGGGTCGACAAAATTGACAGGATGACCGCCAATTGACAGCCATAGATACCGAGCAAGAAATGAACTTTAGAGAGAGGTATGCCGTCGAACTGCGAAAGAAGAAAGTGAATTATTCAGTTAGCCAGCATTTTGGGCTTGACGAACTCTCAGATGAAATAAAGAAAGTGGCTCGGCAGGAAATGGCTACTCCTGGCCGCAGGGGAGAGCAGATAAAGCGTGAAGAGATAAGTAAAGAAATCGTCCGAAGGACGGGTCTTCTGACCCGGCTTAAAAGCGAAGGTTTGGGATAATTTCCTTGCCGATGCTCATGTTAAAATGTAGAACCTGCGGCGAAGTTTTTGGGGGCCACTACGTTCCCGAAGGCAGCAGCGCAGAGTTCAAGTCGGTGGCTGTCAGTACCGACACCCTCCACACTTGTTCAAGAGGCCACAAGAATGAATATGCTGCTGACGACTATATGGACTGGTCGTGATGCAGGTTCCCGTCAAATCTCTTCGAAATGTAGTGCTCGTAACGTATCCAGACCCCTTCATCCTTGAAGAAGCGAAAAGTCTGGTTGATTCAGCTGACCGCAAGATACTGCGAGTTTTTACCCAGAAATACCTCAACCATTCCGAATATGGAATTGGTGCGGGCAAAGCAAAGGAATTAGAGACATTCGTCAAGGAGTCTAACGCAGAACAGGTGATTATAGACGAACACCTGACATCCAAGCAAATACACAACTTGGAAAAGTTGACAGGAATACAGGTAATCGACAGAGAACGGCTAATTCTGGACATCTTTAATTCAAGGGCAAGCACTAACGAGGCAAAATTGCAGATCCAGCTAGCCGAAATCAAATATGAAATGCCGCGGGTAAGGGAAATTGCAAAAATGACGACAGGAAAGGAGCGGCCAGGCAAGGGCGGAAGCGGAGAATATACGGTAGATGTAAAGTTCCGCGATCTGAAAAGGAGAATGGAATTTATCAAGCAGAAACTTGATGAGGCAAAAAAGAAGCGTCAACTTTACCATCATCAGCGCATGAAAACAAGAATGCCTGTCGTGTCGCTCGTA
>JAKEIF010000149.1 GCA_022545875.1 Nitrososphaera sp. | reverse complement strand
GGTATTGAGGCAAATGCCAATCCGCTATGGCCGATCTCAAGTTCGCGGGTGACGACGCCGTCCCACAGCAGCTCTTTTCTTCCTATGCTGATTTTGCACTTGCTTACTGGCATGCCCAATGAACTTGCGACCAGCTTCCATCCAGGTTTTCCCTTTGTACTGTCCTGGACGAGCATACGCTGTACGTTTACTCGTCCAAGTTTTCGCCTCCAGAGAATAATCGAGGCGAGGACACCGGCGGCGGGAATTACTGCAAGTTCGACTATGAGTAACGCTGTTGCAGGATTTCCGCCAAAATACGCCTCCATGTCTAGCATCACTGTCCCATCCGATCTCATGGCGTCGCTTGTCGATATAATCATGTGTACGCGGTAGAACAATAAATTCCTGCTAGAGAGCATAACTCCGGGCTTGATCCATGCGGATACATCGCATACTAGTTCCCTGCATCTTCAGACTTTCCGGCGACCTTTAGCTGTTTCCGGTACATCGATACCAGCTCTTCAGAAGCGGTTGCGTCTTCAGCATTTTTGTCGTCTCTAACCTTTCCAGTAAACTTGGGAAAGCGAAGCGCAAGACCAAAGCCTTCCCTAACAGAATTCTTTGCGGCAGGATGCGACGGGCTCAGCGTAATTTCAGAAGCGATTACCTCAATAACAACAGCTGGCTCAAACCAGACGTCCATTTCCATGCCCGTTTCAACCCTTGCATGCCTGTGCGGAATCACATGCTTTTCCAAATTGTTGTAGAACTGCTCAAGGTGCTCGTCTGTAAAGCCGGTACCGACCTTGGTCGCGCTCTGAAACATGTCGGATTTTGGGTCGTACGCAGCCAGCAAAAGTGCGCCGTATTTGCCTGTGCGCCTCCCTCTTCCATGCAGTGCACCTATTATTACAAGGTCGATAGTGTCGGCAAGGTCGCTCCTATATTCTCGCTTGAGTTTGACCCACGCGTATTCCCTGGCTCCCGCGCGATATACGCTTGAAAGCTGTTTTATCATGACGCCTTCGCAGCCTTCTTCGATGGCAACTGTCATAAATCGCTCGATTTCTTCGGGCTTCTCCGCTATCGTCTGTTCGATGAGCCGAACCTTTTCCTTATTTTTTGCTGAATCAACTACCTTCTTTAGGAGCTTGCGCCGTTCAAGATATGTCAGATGCATCTTGCTCTGTCCGTCAAGATAGAGTATGTCAAACAAGTTGATGACTACGGGATAGTTTTCCATTGCCTCCTCCACACCATGCTTGCGCCGGCGGTGCATTAGTTCCTGAAAGGGAAGATATTCGCCGGTTTGTGCGTTGACCGCCACTACCTCGCCCTCGAGTATGACATCAGATTTTATCATCCTGACTGAGTCTACGAGATCAGGATAGTGGCCCGTAATTCGCTCAAGCCTTCTGGAAAATAGCTCGACGCCCTGGCGCCCTTTGTGGATCTGGACACGTTCTCCGTCAAGCTTGAATTCTACGCCTGCTCTTCCTTCCATTCGTTCAAGGGCTTCTTCTGCAGTAATTACGCGTTCTGCGAGCATTGGCCTCAGCGGCTTGAAAAGCGTTACTTGCATCGACCTGACCGATTCAAGTCCGTTTGCGGCCAGCAGTCTCGCGGCAGTCCCGAGATCACTTGAAACGTTGTACGCGTTTTCGAGCACCTTCCTATTGGATTTGTCCCCCGTGAATGCAAGTGCGAGCGCATCAAGGACGGTGTAATCTGCGATGCCAAGTCGCAGCTGGCCCATGACGAACTTGATGATATACCTGCTTTCTTCAGATGTAGCATCGTTAAGTAGGCTGCTGACAAGTTTCAGCTTTTGTTCCTGAGATCCCGCCCCTGATGTCCTGGCCACCTTGTCAAATGTAGAGTAGACGCGCTCGACAGTCATTGGCTCTGGATATAGCGATGACTGGCCCTTTGATCGCATGGCCTCTCCGGCAGTGTCGCCGAGGTCGCCTGTCTTTTGATAGAGTCTTTCTACTTCAGTCAAGCTCTTGCCTGACGAGCTGGCGATTGCGCGCATCACCATCTTGTCGGCAAGGCCGAGCTCTATTCCTTCGTAGTCAGGGTAAAGCTTGCCCTGTATGAGATAAGTCACCTTGTCGATAAGGTCGTGTGGAGTCTTTGCAAATAATGCAACGAGATAGTCTGTCAGTGCAATCCTGCTAGAAGTCTGTCCCATCTGCTGGAAAGTCTCTACCAGAAGGGAAAAGTCCAATACAAATTGAGGTTCGTTCTCTTTATGCTAAAAATCTTGTCCTAATGCATATTAAAGGGATTGGCGGTATCAGCATAAAGACATGGGAGGAAATAAGAAGAAGCCATCTGAGAAGGGTGGTCAGACAGGTCCTGGCGGCGCCGAAATCAAGCCAGCAGATGATAAGAAAAAGACTCCAAAGCCGCAGCAGAAACAAAAGCTGGCGGTTGTGGTTGAAGAAAATGCGGGCATGAAAGCAATTCAGGGGATGAAGTCGATAACTTCGCAGGCCCTTGCAAGAAATGTAGGCGTCAAGATTTCAGTGGCTAACAGCTTCATCAAATCTCTCGAAGCAAAAGGCGTGGTAAAGCCAGTCGGCGGTTATAGCGGCCACAGAGTTTATCAGGTTATCAAGCAGTAGGTTTTTTCAACACCATTGTGTCGCCGGGTCTGATGGACTCGACTAGTTCCAGACTGCCGGTGATTCGTCCCAGCGGGTTCATAGGCTGGCCGCGCGAATCTTTCAAAAAGATGCAGATAGATCCATTTGAAACAAGCAGACCCATCTCTCCACGAATAAATTGTGATCGTTGCTTCTCCGATCCTATTACAAGTCCGGTTTCGAAATAGACAAACCGATCTCCGAACGAATGTACCCGCCCCTGTATCGGAAGGTTGTTCAGGATAGAGCGGGAAGTCGTCGGGGCAAGATGACGGACAAGTTCGCAAAGAATGGCTCCCTTGCCTGGAATTTCGATCTGTAATTCCAGTCTTGATACTGAACCGGCGCCGCTCGTCCCGGGCTGCATTACGAGACGTTATGCGCGATATAATGAAAAGCTTTCTGAATAGCACCCGACAACAATTGAGGATCCATGTTCAATGCCAGACGCTAACAGTTTCGGCATACTTAAATATCGAAGCAGACATTGGAAATATGTATCGTGTTACGTCCCTAGTGAAGATATTTGATGAATAGGGCAAACATTTAATTAGATATCCATTATGTTTTCAACTATTCTTGGTCTTGAAGCATTCAACAAAAAAGCATATTATTCAAAAGAAAGCGCCTGAAAAATCAACCAAGAAATCTAGTTCGAAATCCAAGAAGACTTCCAAGGTTCAGGAACTAGTCGAAGAGCCAGTCAAAAAGTCATCGCGTCCTATCGACGAAGTTGTGACATATGCCGAAATCGAATACAGTTTGCGGGAGATCCCGGCTCAGGGCAATAAGGTCCTAGTTGGGCCGCCTTGGCTGACGAGGTTTGAGCGCGCGAGGATTACCGGATCAAGATCTCTTCAGCTTTCACTTGGAGCGCCGCCCATGATAAAGGTGCCAAATGATGCCAACAGCTCGATTGCACTTGCTGTTGCAGAGATCGAGCACAAGGCACTCCCAATTTCTATCCGCAGGATACTGCCTAACGGCCAGTACCAAGACATCCCGACTGACTGGATGCGCTAGCTCCTAGATTTCTTTCAAATTAGTTTCATCAAAGATGTCAGAGCCGTACCAGCGGTAGCGGAAATAGTCGATGCACCATTCATGGAAAACCGTGTCGGTGCTAAAGAAAATCATGTTCATGTCACTCTCTCCCTTTTGAGTTGGAAATAGCACTGCAGCCTGTTTTTCATTTAGAATGACAGCCACTTGGACGCTATCGACCATGCGGCGTTCTATCGCACCCTTGTTGAGCAGTTCGCTGTGGCCGAGTTTCTTTAAAAGATCCTTCCTGCCCTTTGGAATGATTACGTTTCTGGGCAGGACGTAGCTGTATTTGACGCCCTGCTTGACTCTATTGACGGCAGGTTCAATGAGGTCGATTGGAACCTGCGGAACGATCTCATAGATGTACTGCTCTGCTTCCCGGTAGATGTTTTTCCATCGCTCTAGGATGGCAACTACACCTTTTACAAACTCGCACCTGTCAAGGGCCCCAAGGCGCATGACAAATTTGATTGGAAGCTCGCCTAAAATGTGCTCTGAAAAATATTCCTTGTGCTTTGAAAGGAAGTTGAATGTAGGAATCTGCTTGATTATCGTGTTTCCAAAGGTCGTCAGCGAAAATACACCTTCAGGATTTTTTTCTATCAGACCCGCCTGCTGTAAGCGGTTGACGTTTCTATGGGCCTCCTGCATCGTGATATCTAGATCCTTGGCCAGTTGGGAGATCTTTGCCTTCTTTGCGTTGAGTCTAAAGATAATGGCTAGTCTCTGCTCACTTGCAAGCTCAAAGAATGTCTTTTCTGTATCGGAATACGCTGCAAGTGCTTCATCAGCGCTGGACGGCATGCAAATGCTTCATAATGCCAATGTTTTAAACATTGTACCGAGTCAGTAATGACTCGTACGTTCCGGATGGTTTGTCCTCTTGATCGCTATTACGCCAATGACTATGAACCCAACCCCAATGGCGAGTATGAGATAGTCAGCCGGCAATATCACGGCCCAGATAGGGTTTTGCGTCGAAGCCCAAATGAATATCAGCGCAAGGAACACAAGCGCGATTCCGGCTATTGTTTCACCGTTAACTCGTTGTCTTCCGCCACCCATACAATTTGCAATTCCCTGATGGAATATTAATACGTTTTAATTACTGCTCGCGAACGAGCGTGCCTCTGCATTGCTCGCAAATCTGCTCGTCGATGTTTGATTCCATGCTGTGGTGCACGTCG
>JAKEIF010000148.1 GCA_022545875.1 Nitrososphaera sp. | reverse complement strand
GGCACATGCGTTACTGATGCGATCAGGAGGCATCCGTCTGCAATCGCGCTGTCAGCGATTACGCTTGACAGGCTCACTCATGGCAGGGGCATTTTGGGCATTGGCGCCGGTGAAGCCCAAAACGTGGTAGACTTTGGCATAGAGTTCAACAAGCCTGTGACAAAGTTCAAAGAGCAACTAGAGGTGATAGAGCGCCTTTTCAAGTCTGATCCTGATAACCGCGTAAATTATGACGGCCAGTACTACAAGCTCATCAATGCATGTCTTCAGGCAAAAAGCATTAGAACGCCAAGGCCGCCGGTTTACATTGCAGCAGGCGCTCCAAAGACGCTTGAACTCTGCGCAACATATGGCGACGGCTGGATCCCCATCGGCTACACGCCGGAACTCTTCAAGGCGCATGCAAATGTCATAAAGGATCATGCAAAAAAGCAGGGCAGAGATCTTGAGGGCTTCCAGTTTGCAAATGACGTTGACATTTACTTTAGTGACGACGGGGAAGAGGCATGGAACAAGATGAAAAATGCCGTCAAGGTAAGTCTGTTCAAGCCTGAGCTGCTAAAGGTTCACAATATCGAACAGGATTCGGAATTTGACTTTCGCAAGTACTTTACGGAATACACAATGGACAAGCCCGAGCTGATGGAGCAGATGAAACGCGCGGCGCTGAAAATCCCAGACAGCGTAGCAAGGACTGCCATAGGTGTGGGCAAGCCAGACGATGTCATCCAGATGCTCGAGCGCTTTATCAAAGCTGGGACGAACCACTTTATTATCCGGTTCTGGGGAGATGGCTACTTCAAGAACATCGAGATGTTTGGCAACAAAGTCATACCATATTTCCGAGAGCAGGACCGCAAATAGACTCATCGAAAAGAATCGAGCGACAGGTTCTTGCCTGATCCCGCCTTTTCGACTGGCTCTGCATCATAGCCCATTTCTCTCAGGCTTTTGGCAAATTCGGCCGCAAAGCCGTGGAACGTGTAGACTTTTTCAGGCCTGCATTGCTTGACTGCGGTGACCAGCTCTTCATAGTCGCAGTGGTCTGACATTGGCATGACATAATCAAGGCCCGTCATGTACTTGTACCGGTTGCCTGTTGCCCAGCCGGTGAACCCTATGGTCACTGCGCCGTACTTGTCTTTCATTTCCTTTACAAACGCGCTTCTTGCACCTGAAAGCGGCGCTATCATTACCCATGGCCTATTCTTTGACAGAAGGCCTAGGCTTTCGGCCTCGGTATGCGCCATGGCCTGCTTTAGGTCAATCCCAAGCTCGGCATAAACTGAGTTCATTTTGGCCACGGAATCATGGACGTAGACAGGATCCCAGTCGCCAAACATTTTTGTTAAAAGCTGCGCTTTGCCCAAGCTATAGCCCATCAGGATGACTGGAATTCCAAGGTCGTACATTTCCGATATAATCTTGTTCGTCCTGTGAGTTACCTCAGAGAGCGCTGGAAAAACATACTCTGGCCTGCCAAATGTTGACTCGATTATAAGGGTCTGTGCGTGAGGAAGTCTGGCCGGCTTCATGAATGCCCTTTCACGGATAGAGATATCGCCTGTATAGAACACCTTGTCGCCGCCAACAAGCAGGCCGCGCGATCCGAGGATATGCCCTGTATCAATAAGGTCAAAGCTGTCGTGCTCTTCTATCGCATCAGCGATGTCGTACCCTCTGGCCCTGGCTATCTTTGTTGTCTGACTCGAGGATAGGATCTTGCCCTTTGACTTTTTGCCTCGCCTATGAAGGTGGTCGACGTGCGCGTGGGATACGAATGTAAAATCAGAGTCGCCAGGCCGCGAAGGATCCAATAGAATACTGGTATCTTTATACTGGACCGCAATACCTGAGGCGCCTTTAGCAACTTTGCAAACCATCCCGAGCTGACAGACCTTGCAGTCTGTGATTATTTTAACATTTAGCTAGAAACCAAGTTGTTCATACCCGCTTCTGGCGAGCCGCTGATCTCTAATTGTTATAACCTTTGCCGCCCTAATTTGATGCCATGAGCGATCGACAGAAAGGCGAAGCCTCAGTCCATACGATGCCCCTAGTCGCCGAGAATTATTCAGTTTCAAAAAATAACATCAAGTCTGAAGTATTGATAGAAAAGCGTTGGGTCACAAGGATGGAAACCGTCCGGGTCCCTGTGCGTTATGAGGAACTTTACGTCAACGGCAAGGCGCTAAAACCCGGCGTCGCTGACTCGCTTGTCTCAGCGATCAAAGGCAAAGCAGGTACAAAGAGATCAAGTTCCGGGAGAAAGACCGAACCAGTTGCATTAGTAGATGGCAACGGCGCGATGGAAAAGACCATTCCGCTTTACGGCGAGCGGCTAACTGTAACAAAGAAAATGGCACACGTCAACGACGTAACGATTCGAAAGCAAAAGGTCACCCAAGTAAAACACATGCGGGTCTCGACACTCTCAGAGACAGCAAAGGCAAAATACCCGAGCGGCAGAGTGCAAAAGCTGGCATAGGCAAAGACTCGCAGCTTGAAAATAGTGCTTGAAAGTAAAATCGAAGGGTTAGGTTCCAGCGTGAGATGATTTTTGCGGCTTAATGTAGCATCAATTACCAGATTGTTTTTCGAATGCATAATGTACCGAGAATTTCAGCTATTCATTAAATAAGATAGGTTGCCATGCGCTGCATGACAAATACAAATGAATCGTCAATCGCATGGGATGATGTAATCAAGAAAGAGGCCCGGGGTGCAGCCGACGACTCTGATTTCGGCGAGGTCCAAGAGATCGGACAGCATTATGTATTGACGCAGAAAGGCTTGGTAAACAAAGAGAAATTCTATGTCCCAAAGTATCTAGTTCAAGGTTATGATGGGCACACGCTCTGGTTCGATGCGTCAGAGAATGAACTAGACGGCTTTAACATGGACTCTGCACCGAGTTATGACCAGTATAGCCGCTATCGCACTCCTGAAATGTCGCAAGATATTGAAACCCGCATTCCTGTGATCGAAGAGAGGCTCAATGTTTCAAAGAGGGTTTCAACAGATGAAACGACGATAAGGAAGACACCCATGACAGAGACAAAAACCGTTGAAGTGCCGGTAACACATGAGGAAGTTTCAGTCGAGCGTCGACCTGCTAGCGGACAGACCCGGGCAGACAGGCCAGTGGATACAGAAACAGAGATAAAAGTACCTCTAAGCAGCGAACATGTCGAAGTTACAAAAGAGCCTTACGTAAAGGAAGAAGTGTCCATAAAGAAGGTTCCAGTAACAGAAACCAAGAGAGTATCTGAAACGGTCAAAAGTGAAAAGGTGGACGTTTCCGGGCCGCGGACAAGAGAGTCTGACAAAGAGTAGGCGGCCGAGTTGAGTGAGAACCCCGTCAATTCGAGGCGGTCGGACACCAAAGGCGGTCCGGTCGAAAATTGGGATAGGATAATACACAAAAATGTTAGGACAGCAGACGGACAAGGCTTTGGAAAGGTAATCGCAGTTCCAAACAACGAGGATTCCATAATTATCTCGTCCCAAGGTGGCTCGGATCAGTATCGACTTGACAAAACCGCAGTGTCCGGCTTTAACGGCGCCGAAGTCATGCTGGACGTGACATCTTCAGAAATGAGGTCATATCTGGTACAAGATGCACGGACAAAAGAAGTACAACCTAGCGATCTAGTGATGGATGAAGCTTCTGAAAATCAAGAAGGGACTATCCCTCTAGTGGAAGAAAGGCTGAACGTCACTAAACGGGCTAGGAGAGAAGAAGCTACAATCCGAAAGGAATCTGTCAAGGAATCCAAGACAATTGAGGTTCCAGTAACACATGATGAACTTATCATAGAGCGCCGGCCCGCGTCGGGTAGCGCAGCGGCGAAGCCGACAGAGACTGGTGAGGAACTTCGAATATCCTTAAACAAGGAGGAGGTCGAGGTGACGAAAGAGCCATTCGTAAAGGAGGAACTTGTAATACGAAAGGAGCCTAGGACTGAAACCAAGACAGTTACAGAGACGGTGAGGAGCGAGCGCCTTGCTGGCTCTGACCTTCCTTTGGACAAGAGCCAAAAGCACTGACAAGTTTCCCACTTTTTTTATTTTATTCGACTCAATTTTTTAAGAGATGTTTAAGAACAGGTCACTGTCAAGCTAGGCTGTATTGATTAATCTCGGCATATTGATTTCTGGTAGGGGAAGCAACATGGCTGCTATCTTATCCGCCATCAAATCCGGAGATATCCAAAATGTCAGGCCCTGTGTAGTCATTTCAAACAAGCCTGACGCAGCAGGCTTGAAAGTTGCAAAGGAACAGTTTGGGATCCCCGCCGAGATAGTACCGGCCGAAGGGCTCAAGGGATGGGACTATGACCAGAAGGTTGTCGCTGCGCTGAAAAACTATGGTGTACTTCCAGAATCAGCGCTTGTATGCCTTGCAGGGTTTATGCGAATAATTAGTCCGGAATTTATCAACACCTTTAGAATGCGAATCTTGAACATCCACCCTGCCCTTCTGCCCGCGTTTCCCGGCTTGCACGCGCAAAAGCAGGCGGTTGATTATGGCGTAAAGGTTACGGGATGCACAGTTCACTTTGTGGACGAAGGCATGGATACAGGTCCAATAATACTTCAGTCGCCTGTAAGCGTTTTCGAGGGCGACTCTGAAGAAACCCTGTCAGCACGGATCTTGGAACAAGAGCATATACTCTATCCACAGGCGATACGCTTAATCGCCGAGGGGAGAATAGAGATAAACGGCAGGGTTACACGGCTAAAAGAAATCTAGCGCTTCCTAGTTGCTTTTATCGCAGAAATAAGTTCGTCTCTGTCATCAATTGTACTCACTAGCGCCTCAAGGCCGTATTCCGGCACCCTCTGCTCCAGAGGATCTTTTCTGCGCCCTTTCACATTCATTGTTCTGCACTCATTCCTAAAAGCAGTTTATCGCTTTTTTACAAATGTAAGCGAGACTGCAAGTATGCTTCCTAAAATAAAGAATGCAAGGTACGGTGTGCTAGAACCAAACGAATCGGAGGAGAAGCCGACCGCCAGGGGCCCAACTGCCCACCCTATGCCAAACATCGCTTCGTATGCTCCCAACTTTTGGCCCATCTGACTTGGCGGGGTGTTTTTTGTCACCATGTTAAAAGTGACAGGGTAAAATATGCTGGTGGCTGCCCCGATTAACACTAACGACGCCGCAAAGGAAAGGATTGAATCAAACAAGTATGCGATGAGCATCCCCGCCGCAGTGGCAGCGACGGCAAGTGCAAGGATCAATGTGCCGTACTTTGATATTCTTGACACAAAAAACAAAGTGGCAAATCTCGCGATGCCAAATATGAAGAACAAGTATTCGATATGCTGGCTTGAGAGCGAGGATTCCTCCATGTACGCGGGGTAAACTGAAAGCACTACTCCAAATGTGACCGCATAATACAGCAATACGGCACTTACAGCAGGATACTTTGCCATTTCCTTTCCTACCTGCAAGGCTGACGCCGAATGAGCTCGGAGCTCGCTCTGCTGTGAAACTGGCCTACCGTACCTCAAAAGCATTATCGACGGGACCACTGCCGCCAAGGATACGGCCGCAGCGGCCTGAAACAGAATTTTAAAATCAAATGTCTCTAGGACAACATTTCCTGCCAGGGGTCCTATCATAAAGCCTGCGACCCAGGCAGCCGTGAATATCGAGATGCCTTTGACGCGCGCGTTTGTTTCAGAGTTGGAAGAGATGATTACTTCTGAGGACGGCCAGAAAAGCGCGTGGGCAATGCCTGCGAGTAGGCGGAAAAATATTATTTCCGGGATCGATTGTACGGATGACAGGAGAAAGACCGAAATGCTGGCTAACAGTACTCCCGCGCCGAGAACGTAGGACTTGTTCATCCTATCTAGGACCATTCCAACAAACAAGGGAGCAAACATGTATGGAAGGTAGTTTGCCATTCCAATAATGCCAACCTCTGAGTAGTCGGCCTGAAGTTCGGCCCTGGAAAAAACAGGAACAAGAGGTGTGTACATGCCGTATGATACTCCGACGATGCCGGCGCAAACAGATACTAGCAGTATCGCGCGGTTCATTGAAATCTACTTGTAGGCAGCGATTATCACGGCGCCACCCATCATGCGATTCTCGAACTCGACTTTTGAAAATAGAGCCTTAAGCATTCCCTCGAGCTCTGAATTTTTTGGCCATCGCAAGTAAGTGCCATATAGCGTTCTAAACCGCAATCCCGCCTTGCCCGCAACAAGGTAGGCAAAAATTCCAAGGAAGTATCGTAAATATGCCGATACAAACGCCCTCTGCACAGTACCGTCCGGCTTGCCAAGGTCGACAATGATTAGCCTGCCGCCGGCCTTGAGTACGCGATGCATCTCTGTTATTGCCTGCCTTAGCTGGATGGCATCTCTTAGCGAATAACCGCACATGACAACGTCAAATACCCCGCCGCGAAACGGCATGTACTCAAACACACCCGACGAGAGCGCCGCGCGGCCCCCCTCGCCAATGAAATTCCTCACGTTTGCAAGCATTTCTGGTATCGGATCATACATGACAAGCGAGGCATTTCCCTTTGCCTCGGCAAGTGCTACTCGAGACATGTTGCCGTAACCGGATCCCGCATCGAGGACTGCGTTGCCCGACATGACTCTTCCGCGTATTCCGCGCAATCTGAACTCCTCGTCTTTTCCTAGAGAGATTACTCGATTGACCTTGTCGTAGACGGGAATTATCGACCGCAGGACTTCAATTACTTCGTTCCAGTAGCGATTGCCAAGCCCGCCTACCGCCGTCAACGATGCCAAGTCGGCTGCTGCCATTATTATAGATAAGTGCTATGATGGCTCTAGCTCCTGCTTCCAGAATTCTATTTCGTTATCGAATGAAGTAAGCTGGTTTGTAAACTGCTCGTCAGTCAGCCCATCCGGTCTAATGAATGTCCATGTAGTCGTAGAACCGCCATTGTTTGGGATAACTCTGACATAGACAGTCCACTCCAATCCCCCTCCCGAAAATACATGGTCGATAATACCTGCCTCGCGCACAAGCGTATGGCGCAGCTTGGCTTTGCCCGCAGTAGCATGATCAAATGTCCACCATCCATCGTCCGCTTTCATTACGTTTCTTGCAGCCCTTCCTGTTTCCATGCTTTTCTTTACGTCCTGAAAAAACAAATACACTCTTTTTACTTCTGCGCGAACAGTCATTTGCTTGACAATGACTTTGCGCGGTTCGCCATCCTCCATTCTCTGACTAACGGAATGTTTGTACTTAAATTTGCTTAAAGACCGCAGAGATCTCCGAATGGGACGGAAAGGGGAGAAGCATTTTATTCTCAAACCGTACTACCGCGCTTGGTGGCAAACAACTACCGGTGCCCCCGGTGCAGCTCGCTTCATTCTGTGGGAGTGGAAAAGATATTTGATGGGAGGCTAATATTTCGCTGCTCCAAATGCAGCATCTGTTCAATCGTTGCGGCTTCGTCCTCTCCTGACGAATCTTATCTTGATTTCCTTGACAGGTATGATAAGCGAAGCGGAGTTGCCGAATCAGGCGACCTGAACCTGCTGATGGAGCAGGAAAAAATAATCCGGTCGTCGGCGGAAATGGATGCCCTACTTCGAGACAATGGTGCCAGCGGAGACCCGCTGCTTGAAGACGTGCTTCGGTCCCAGCAGGACTATGTGGTTGATTTTAGGGTAATAGAGGAGCCCCCACCTGATCCCGGCAACGATATTCACAGTCTGCCAGTTGATGACGCACTAGTCCAGGTTTTGGCATTGAAAAAAATTGAGCGACTGTATATGTTCCAGGAAGAGGCGATAAAGAGCGTTCTGCAGGGAAAAGACGTAGTGATTACCGCGCCGACCGCTTCAGGCAAGACAGAGGCCTTTTGCATACCTATCCTTCAAAAGATCTCTGAGCAGGTCCCTCGCTTTGGTTCCCTTCGTCCTGCGAAGGGTGGCAAAATTCTCGCCATCTTTGTCTACCCGACCAAATCACTGTCGCGGGATCAACTACCAAAGATATTGGAACTCGCAGAACCGCTCGGGATAAGGGCGGCGCTCCTTGACGGAGATACTCCTGAGAAGGACAGATCCATTGTGCTTGAGTCGCCGCCGGAGATTATTATCACGAACTTTGACGTGATCCACTATCACATGATGCATAGGACAAAGTTATCTAGACTCTTGCGTACTGCCAAGTTTCTCGTTGTAGATGAGGCCCATGTTTACACCGGGGTATTTGGAGCCAACATCCATCATGTCATCAAAAGGCTAGAAAGGTTCACAGGCAGGCTGCAGGTAGTTGCCGCGTCGGCAACGCTTCCCAACGCATCTGAATTTTGTGATATGCTTTTCGGCAGGAAGATGCATGTCATCAAGGGAAAGGGCAGACGGGGCCGGATAAACTTTGCAATGATTTTTCCTTCTTTGAGGTCGAATAGGTCGTTGTCGCTTGATCTGCTGAAGCAGACAACAAAAAGAAAACACCAGACGATAGCATTTTCAGGCTCTCACCTAGGAGCAGAGCTCACTGCATTTTATGCCGCGCGTCAAGGGGTGAGCGT
>JAKEIF010000013.1 GCA_022545875.1 Nitrososphaera sp. | reverse complement strand
GACGCAATTGTGGCGTCGCTTAACAATATGGCAGATGTCCTGATGATTCTGTCTATTCAGGACGAGTCGCCGTATAATATCCAGATTCTAAAGGCATTTGGCAAGCGCATAAAAGTTGCAAAGAAGGATGACAAGCTCTGTATCGCGCTCTGCAACCACCATAGATCAATGCAAACATCTGTGCTGGAGAAGGAGCTGCGCATAGTTTCCTGCTAGCGGTGATCTGCGTGGGAAGGACAATTCCATCATTTCGGCTGGCGCTGGCCGAGGAAGAGCGGGAATGGAAGCCGTTTCGCAATTCCCTTGACAGACGGGACAGAAAGGAATTTGATAGCATGTTCGCCGATGCCCGGCTTTACATTTCTGCATGTTCGTACGCTGCCAAGCCGGTAAGGGTGCAGCCAATAATGCTTGCAATAGTATTTCACCATTACAAGCAGCTGGCCCGGGTAGTTGGACAACCATAGTGGCCTGGCATGGGGTTGTTTCCTGAAGAAGACGTGCTGGCAAAAGAGATAGAGTCTTGGCGCGGCTTTGCAGAAAGCCTGAGGGCAGAGGACCGAGAGCTATTCAAGACAATGCTAAACGACTGCTACCAGTATGTGCAAGCAGTTAATGCAAAAGGAGAGCCTTTTCCCGCGGAATCGCTCCTGATGGCGCTGATATTTTCACAGCACAAGACGATAGGTTTGCTCATTTCCAAGTTAGGCGCAAAGCATTGACCGTCACGGGCTGGCTGCTTGATTCCTACCCGCAGAAAGATGGCATGGTCTTCTGGATACGGAGACAGGACGGAAGCGCGGTCAAGCTAAAAGACAAAAGCTGGGCGGGTTCTATCTATGTCGCGGCTGACGCAAGCGATGACCTCAACGCGGTGCTACATGACGGAGAAATATCTCAGCATATCCTGAAACACCAGTTCCTCCGCAGGCAGGAAAAGCTGACTGACCAGGCCGAATCCATCGTGCTCAAGCTAACGCTTGGCGATTTTACCAAAATGCCGTCGATTGCAAGGCACATAGAAAGGCTGGGCGGCGGCTTTGGAAGGCTGCGCCTCTACAATGTCGATCTGCTCCCCGCCCAGTCGTACTTTTACGAGCACGGCGTCTTTCCGCTTGCGTACTGTGAGGTGCGCGCTGGAAACACGGGGCTTGAGTGGAATCTCATGGACGACGTGTGGTCTACAAACTATGTCATGCCTGACTTTAGGACGATAAATCTGGATGTCAGGATAAAAAAAGATGCGGGCACTCTGCCAAAATTCTCCGACAAGCTGGTTTCCGTCGTTATACGAAATGGGAGCGAGACCTACGAAATAGCCTGCTCTTCAGAGGCTGACATTTTTGCGGGGCTGGAATTAGAAGTCGCCAGGATCGATCCCGATTTTATTTTTACAGACGGCGGCGACTCGTTTCTCTTTCCCTATCTGATAAGCAGGGCGGAACAGAGCGGAGTGGGCCTTTCGCTGAGCAGGGATCGCTCCATGCCCCTGGTCAGGCCTGCAAAAGAAGGAACGTCGTATTTTTCATACGGCAGGATCCACTTCAAGCCATCTGCTATACGGCTTCACGGGCGCGTCCACCTTGATACACAGAATTCCTTTATCTGGGGCGAGGCAGATTTGGAAGGGCTTTACGAGGTAGCGCGCGTATGCAGGATGCCACTGCACACGGCGTCGCGCGCGTCCATCGGAAAATGCATGAGCAGCCTCCAGTTTTATCATGCAACAAAAAATGGTATTCTGATACCTTGGAAGCCGGTGGCAGCCGAACATTTCAAGACATACCAGGAGCTGCTGGTGGCCGACAGGGGCGGGTTCATATTCGAGCCGGAGATAGGCGTGCACGAAGAAATAGCAGAATTTGACTTTGCGTCTCTGTATGCAAACATGATGGTAAAAAAGAACCTGTCTGCCGAGACAGTGGGATGCAGCTGCTGCCCTGATTCCAAGGAGCGGGTGCCGGAGCTTGGATACAACATATGCGAAAAAAAGCTTGGAATAGTGCCAAAGTCGCTCAAGATACTTGTCGACAAAAGGGAGCTATACAAACGGCTCCGGAAAACCTCCGACTCGCGCCTGAGGGATATCTATGACGCCCGGCAGGGCTCGCTCAAATGGATCCTTGTGACTTCCTTTGGATATCTGGGTTTTAACAACGCCAAGTTCGGTCGCATAGACGCGCACATCGCCGTTTGTGCATTTGACCGGCATATCTTTTTGCAGACGTCAAAGATAGCCGAAAAACTGGGCTTCAGGGTCCTGCATGGAATAGTCGACTCGCTCTGGATACAAAAAAGAGACGCCACATCCGAGGACTATGCGGATCTGAAAAGGACCGTAGAGCGAGAGACGGGATTTGAGATAAGCTTTGAAGGCGTCTACAAGTGGATTGCATTTGTCCACTCTAGGCAGAGCAGCAAGGTTCCAGTGGCAAACCGATATTTCGGAGTATTTGAGGATGGCACCATCAAGATAAGGGGGATAGAGGCGAGGCGACATGACACCCCGGAGCTCTTTGCAAAGTTCCAGATGCAGGCCCTGAGGATAATGGCAGAGGGCAACACTGCCTCAGAAGTCCAGGCACTGATGCCAAAGGTCCGGGATCTCTATGACAAGTATGCCAAGATGCTGACTGAACGCAGGATCCCGATGGGCGAGCTGGCCTTTACAAAGCAGATCTCAAAGGATACCTACCAGCACCAGGATAGAAAAACGGTTGAAAACAATGCGCTTGGGCGCCTTGCATCGGAAGGCAGGCCGCTAAAGGCAGGCCAAGTAGTAAGATATATCATATCTGACTATGGGCGCGCAAGAAAGGCGGTCCCTATAGAGCTCGTTGAAGAAAAGACCGCCTACGATCCTGCAAGATACATAGAGCTGCTTGCCAGGACATGCAATTCCGTCACAGAACCCTTTGGCTATACCCTTGATCCCGACCCAGCGCAGACGAGGCTGGCCTAGGTTCCCGCCAGTTTACTTTGAAACAGAGCCGCAAACATCCTCGGGATCTTGGAAGCCTTGAACAACGCGAACCTGCGGCGCTCTAAAATATAAATCATCCTTGATGGAAACTCTAGGAGCTCTACGCCTATGGGAGATGGCAGTAATATGCCGTACTGCAAAAAGCTGCTCAGGCTGACCTCGCCCATCAGAAGCGAAGCGGCGGGGATGGCCTGGACGCCAAACCTTGCCACAACCGGACACACTACGCTATTCAGCGCGTCATCCTTGATGTGAGAAACAGTTTGGATCAGAGACATTGGGCGAAGCTATGCATTCATCATTTCTGCAGGTTAAAAGAAGAGTTGACAATTGATCTATCAGGAGCCTCTAGCGCAGGTCATACTGAGCCGGAAGGCAGAAGTTACAATCTATCGAGGTCGGATCGATTAATGGGATTGGTAAGCAACATCAATAACGATTATTAGCAGCATTCGCAGCTCCGCTCCATATGCTAAAGGTAGCAGTAATTGGCGCCACCGGTGCAGTAGGTCAGGAGTTTGTCGTGGCCCTGAACAAGCACAAGTGGTTCGAACTTCGCCAGATCGCCGCTTCTGAAAGGTCGGCAGGCAAGAAATACGTCGACGCGATTCGCGATCCCAATTCTGGCATTTTGAGATGGCATAACAGGGAAGAGGTTCCCGAGTACGTGAGGAACATGATCGTAAGCAAGGTGCAGGACATCAAGCCAGAAAATTTCGATCTAATATTCACCGCGCTAGAGTCAGACGACGCTCAAACCATCGAGCCAAAATTTGCAAAGTCCACGCCGGTCATTAGCACCGCCGCCGCATTCCGCTATGAAAATGACGTTCCGATTCTGATCCCGGGCATAAACGACAACCATGCAGAACTGCTCAACGTGCAGAGAAAGAACAGGGGCTGGAAGGGGTTCATTGCGCCTCTGCCAAACTGCACGACCACCGGGATGGCAATTACGCTCAAGCCAATCCAGGACAAGTTTGGCATAGAAAAGGTGTTCATGACTTCGATGCAGGCACTGTCCGGAGCCGGCAGGTCGCCGGGAGTAATTGCGCTAGACATCATGGATAACGTCATACCGTACATTCCCAAAGAGGAGGAGAAGGTCCAAGTCGAAACAAAAAAGATCCTGGGCACCATGAATGCAGGGACGATCAAGTCTACCTCGTTCAAGGTGAGCTGTACCTGCACGCGCGTCCCTGTGCTTGACGGCCACACAGAGACGGTATTCGTTGAAACAAAAAGCGCTACTGAAGCAGAGGATGTGAAGAAGGAAATGCTCAAGTTCTCAAAGAACGTGACTATCAAGGGCCTCCCTACGGCTCCGAAGGATTACATTATTGTGCACGACGACCCGACCAGGCCCCAGCCAAGGATTGACAGGGAAATTAACGACGGCATGACCACAGTCGTCGGACGGCTCCGCAAGGACACCGCGTTTGACAACGGCGTAAAGTATGTCCTGCTGTCGCACAACGAAAAAATGGGTTCGGCCAAGGGCGCTGTGCTTCTGGCAGAGCTGCTAAAAGACCGTAACATCCTCTAGTTTTTCAGAGGTACCGCGCTAGGTCACTTCATCAATGTCCCGCACATGTGGCAGTAGAACTGGTCACGAAAATCAACGTCTACAATGACGGTGTTGCCGCATTTTGGGCAGACGAGCCTGTTGGCAGTTCTGGGACCTCCTGAAACTGTCATAACCCCACAAAGTCTTGATTCCAAAGAATAAAGAGATAATTCACGAATCTTACCCATGATTTCCCGTGACTGGAGAGGCTATTCCGAGTCCGGATTTGTGGCGACGGCCAGGATATTGCAGCTTATTGTTTGCAGAGCTTTTCTGCGACTTATTTCGAAAAAATTCACTAATTTTGGTCTAGATTCGCGATACTCATACACTTATTAACCCCTGCACTGATCTTAGTTCTGATTCTCAAATGGGAAGAATCGACGATCTCGACGTAAAGATTCTCAGCGAGCTTTCAAAGGACGCAAGTATCTCCGTACCGAGGCTTTCCAAAAAGATCAACGTAAATTCCTCGGTCGTCTACAGCAGGATAAAGCGCCTTGTCAAGCGCGGCCTGATAAGGAAATTTACGATCGTCATTAATGACGAGGCTCTTGGCTTTAGCGTCAAGGCGCTGACTGGCATCAACATGGATTCAAAGCTAAGGGATAACGTGCTGAACGAGCTTTTCAAGATCCCCGAAGTGAGAGAGGTCGCCGAAGTCACCGGCAGGTTCGATGTCCTGGTCACCATGACTGCGCGCTCACTGGACGAAATGCACCAGCTGATATCGGAGAAAATAGGCAGGATTGAGGGCGTCCAAAAAACAGAAACGTTTATCGAGATGCGTAAAACCACACGAGAGCTAGCCTATCCCACCTCGATCTCCAAGTAAGCTTATAATATCAATACGTTTCACTTACCCTCGACCGCTGAACCTTGACGATACCTCACCAGATAACAGTTGGCAACAGGGTCAAGAATTATTACGAGCTTACCAAGCCCAAGATCTGGTATCTTCTCGTTTTCACGGCGTTTGGGGCGGCCCTTACTGCGTCCTTTCTTTTTGACATACCCATAAGCCCAATGACTTGGATTCTCCTGATAGGAGGAGTGGCTGCGGGTTCGGCAGCGGCAGACACTCTGACAGGGTACAATGACCGAGATATCGATGCAATCATGGAAAGGACAAAGGGAAGGCCGATTCCGTCCGGCAGGATATCGCCATCTAACGCCCTGGCGTTTGGGCTGGTACTTGCAGCCATATCGCTCGTATTTGCGTGGTTCATCAACCCCTGGGCGTTTGGCCTGATGGCCTTTGGGCTCTTTGACAACATTATCGTCTACAGCAAGTGGCTCAAGCGCCGGAGCCAGTCAAACATTATCCTCGGAGGATTTTCAGGCGGCGCGCCCGCCCTGATAGGCTACGTCGCCGTGACCACCCAGAACATCGAGATCGGGCTAGTAATGGCCGGCCTGGTTTTCCTATGGATCCCGACGCACATCTGGAGCCTTGCACTGCACGTAAAGAAAGACTATACAAAAGCCCGCGTTCCGATGTTGCCCGTAGTATCGAGTGAAAAATCTTCAGTCAGGGTAATAGCAGGCACGACCCTCATGATGGTAGTCTTTAGCGTCCTTCCCTTCTTCTTTAACCAGTTTGGAATGATCTACCTTGCGACGGCGGGGGTGTTTGGCGCAGTCATGATAGCCCTGTCGGTGTGGCTGCTTACAAAACCAAGCGAAAAGGCGTCATGGACCGTATTCAAGTTCTCAAGCCCCTATCTTACCGCGCTATTCATCGCTTTCATGGTTGACGCCTTTTTCAAGTAATTTTTCGCATTCGTAAAGTACGCGGGCAATCACGACATGCGCTTCAAGCCCGATGCCTGAGACGGAATACGTAGGCCCCAGATGCCTGGTTGTCTTTTCGCCAAAGTGGCCTCTTGGGAACCCCCCGACTACCACCGCGCAATTCTCAGTACCTGTCAGTGTCCGAGCCACTTGCTCCGGCGCCGCCCTGACGCCAGTAGTGGAAAGGCCAATGACTTTTTCAGCGGCGATGCTTTTGAGCAGGCTCGCAAAAGTCCCATCGCTTAGCTCCATCAGGACTGCTCCGTCCTCGCTCCTGGCAGATCCTTCGGTGAACAGTTTCACCATCAGGCCTTCAAATCTAAAATACGATTTTGGGATCCTCAGGTTGTCCGCGATTGCAATGATCTTGTCGTTTGTGGTGTGCACGTAAACCCTCAGCTTGTTTTCCATGAACAGGGGAGTCGACAGAGCCTCCATTAGTGCAAAATGTATGATATCCGGCCTGCCCCTCTTTGCGCTATCTGCCAGCTTTTTCATTGCAGCATAATGATAGCTCTTGTCAAGCAGCAGTTGGGACCATCTGGCTCCCAGCCTAGATGCGTGGTTCTTGACCGCAGGATGACTAGAAATTTCCTGGGGCACCATTTCTAGCGCTGCTTCAGCAAGTATGAGGGTAATCGTACCGGCTTTTTCCACGGGATCCTAATATTAAGGAGAAGCGGCGCCCGCGTGCTTTGTAAATATTTCCGAACGCCTTGCATGGACCAACTTTTGCAGCTCCTTTGTCGATAACGCCAGCTCGATTTCAGCGTCGGCTTGGTTTGGCTTGCTAACCAGGATTTCGCCAGGGCCAAACTTGGCCCCCTCTACCTCAAGGGGTACCTTTGAATGCAAAAGCTCGCCCAGGAAATCAAAAAGCGCGGGATAAGTTGCGTTTCCCTCATAAGTGTAGGAAGTCGTCCCGGCGTCTGAAAGGGATTCCCTTGACACCGGGAAGGCAAACGACGGTGACGATATAGAATCGACAATGGATACTGCGAGCCTTGCAAGGTCCACTCGCGAAGACTCCCCTGCATCTTTGAGCTTTGAATAACTCTCGGCCAGCCGTTCAAGCTTTTCCAACATTGTTGATTGACCGACCACGCAAATAACCATTACCAAGACTTATCAGGTGGGCCCTGCTATCCATGAGCCTGTGAAGAAAACGCAGCGGGTAAAAGAGCTTGCGGAAGAACGGGTGCGCCTGCTGGTCGATCATGCGATAAAGGAGCAAAGCCCGGAGCGAGCGGACAGGCAGGCCCGAGTAGCCCGGGAGATTGCAATGCATTTCAGGCTGCGCCTGCCGTACGAAATAAGGCAGCTCTACTGCAAAAAATGCAAGCAAATCATAGTTCCCGGCAGGAATTCAAGAATAAGGATGGGACGGTCAAATACCAAGGCAGTAAGGATAACCTGCCTCAAGTGCGGCCACGTCTACAGAAAGATTCTGTCGGCGCAATAGGCATTTTGTGATCTTTCACTTTGGACGTTCCCTATTTCAACAAGTACGATCGCGCAGTCGCCATTGATGTAGATTCCAGCTCACGCATTTGTACCAGCCGATCTCTTATTGTGATTATTCGATCCAATATTCCAAATTAACGCGTTGACAAGCAATCGCTTATTTTGTACTTCAGCTGTAACTATTAGTCAAGAAGCAACTTACAGAAAAAATAAAAGTAATAAAATTTTCCTCGCGGCGGCTTGAAGGAAAAACATCAAACAAAATTCAAAGTAGAGATGCTTCTTGGCATTCTACTTTCTGGGGTGCTAGTTGCATCCACAATACCATCTTCATACGCGGCTACAGACTGCTCCGACATTCCCGTAAAGAACTTTAAAGGAGCGGTCTTTATGGACAAGACTCTTAGCAGGAACGAAGGAAGCGGAGACGCAGGCGTACTAACGAGCTATGTGACTGAAAGCATGAAGTACATCAGGCTGAGCGGCTTTAATGCGGTAAGGGTTCCCTTCTACTGGGAAGCCTATGTCAACGACCCGTCATCGTTCATGGCGGAGTTGGAACTGATTGCCAAAAAAGCACGAGACAACAACATTTGCGTCGTATTTGACAACCATCACTTTTACACCAGCAGCCACTGGAACCTGGAGGTAAAAAACAAGTCTGACGGCAGGGGATTTCCGTCATTTGTGGTAGAAAGGTTCCCAGAGAGGAACAACGACTATATCGACACAGCAGGACCGTTCTGGAACGCATTTCTGAGCAACAGCTACTCAATCGATGGCGTAAAAGTCTGGAACGTGCAATGGTC
>JAKEIF010000147.1 GCA_022545875.1 Nitrososphaera sp. | reverse complement strand
TGCGTATGTATATGCAATCGCAGGTTAGGCTTGTGAGTCAGTCGTAGCCATTTTGTTAGTAATTAGCGGCTGCGAAGTAACTTGTGGGCTCTCTGTTCCCAGCACCTTGGCCAAGATTTCCTTGAACCTAGTAACAAAGCTCGGGACAGAAAAACTCGCTGCATGATGACTCATCCATACGCTCTCTGTCGATGGGGCATCTAGAGCCGCTATCACGGCGCCGACACCTTGTTCAAATGTATGAAATTGATACCTTGGTGGAACAAATTCCGTGTGACCTCCAATATCCGGCACGACAGGGATAAGCCCCGCGCTCATCGATTCTACGGTGGATATGCCAAACGGCTCTCCGGGCAAGGGATGCAAATAGACCTTTGATGCGCGCATCAATTCGATAAGTCTCGAAAAGCTTGCACTCGGCTCGAACCTGACAAAGCCGTCGAGCCCATAATCCTTGGTCAACTTTCTGAGAAAGTTGTAATATTCTAATCCGTCAGGCGACACATTTCCAACGATTACCATGCGTCGGCATGCTGTCTTACCCTTAAGCAGCTTTGCAAGATGAATCGCGTTCTCTATCTTTTTGCTGCGATGAAACCTCGAGATTACCAAGATATCGTCTTGACGGGGACTCTTTGACGCAAATGCGGCCTTTTGGAAAAGCTCCGTCTCTACCGGGGGGTAAACCACCGAGGAATTGACACCGTACATCTTGAATATCGCCTTCCTGCTGAATTCCGAGTTTGTCAAGACGGTAGAGCTTACGATCATATTTCTGTAGGCATCCTTTGCGATTTCAAGAAATTGGTTTTGCTTTTCTGGGGCGATCTGACACGAACTAATATTGAAAAGAAGATCAAGATAGTCCTTGTCGCCACTTTCTATCAAGCAACCTGCAATTGGATAGTGGCAGTAAACAATCGAATTTTGCTTTGAAAAGTCATGGCGAAATAGCGGGAGCATGTCTCCGTGAGTATTTATGTGAATGTCGGGATTGGATTTGGCTGTCACGCGTGCGAGATTTGAAAGCAGGTTCAGCGTTGCTACCTTTTGAATTTTTTTCACGGGTGTTTCTCCATACGCTTCCTTCATCATTGCATGATCTGGTTTTTCAAAAGTGCGAAGCTCAACGTCAATCCCAATCTCCGTCAGTGCTCTTATAACTGATACTGACAGGCGCTCTGCTCCTCCCCTTGGATTTAGGCTGATGTGGGCTACTTCTGCTTTCAATTCAGCCTTAATTGTACAGGACAAGAGTTACGAGATATTTACATTAGTTCCTAGAGTAGCTGCTAAACAATCACTAGTAAGATTAATACGGAATTTTGAGCATTTCTGCACGCACAACTGCCAAACTGTAATTTATATTGAAGCCAAAAAGGTAGAAGGATTGGCGGCTTGGCAGATAACCTTCTGACGATGCTATTGTGGCTAGGTGAACTTACCGGTGCCAGTTTCTTACTTTCATATGGCGCGGAGCACCTTTCTATGAGGTATGGAGCCAAGTTTGTCGGTCGAACGCTACTTAGCGTGGCTACTACGTTGCCAGAGATTGCTATCGTCGTCTACGCAGCTTCGGCGGGACAATTCGGAATAGCGATTGGAGCGGGTCTTGGAAGTAACCTTTTGATGATGACTTTGGGTCTGGCCATAATGTTGTTGATTGCAACTACTAGACTTTCAAAGGCCCCGCTAAAGGGAGTTGATGTCACGGTGTTCAAGCTAGACAAGATATTCTTGTTGGCGACCGCGGTCATTAGCGCAGTTTTATTCATAGACGGCTACAACTTTATCGATGGGTTTATCTTTGCAGGAATGTTTGGTGCTTATCTCGTAGTTGCACTTGTGGAAATGAGAGCTGAAAACAAGGCAAAGAAAGCAAAGGAGCAAGTTGTCCAGGAGCACAAGGTGGTCTCAGTCTCAGATAGCGAACATATGCATGAAAAGAAAGTTGGCAGAGGGATGACAAAGGCAATTCTTGCTTTCATAGCAGGAACTGCCGGAATTTTCCTCGGTGCTGAACCCTTTATCCACTCGTTAGAAGGCTTTTCAATTGAGGCTGGCGTTTCAGTCATTATCCTGGCAGTAATCATAAGCCCGATCGCTGGGGAAATGCCAGAAAAGATATCCATGATGCTTTTGGCCCGGAAGGGTGCAGCGGGGGCGTCAATTGCGGTGGCTAACGTTTTGGGATCAAAGGTACTAAACAACACATTGCTGCTCGCAGTCGCTGTCTTTGGCGCAATGTACTATGGAGGGTTCTTCACCAATATGGAGGCGACTATTAATTTGCAGTACCAAATGATTCTTGTCACTGCAGTTACCTTGATCTCTGTAGGCCTCATGTTTAAGAAAGAGATAGGCCTTAAAGTAGGAGTGGTTCTAGCAGCGATGTATGTGATCAGCCTCATAATTCAGTTCATGCTTCCTCAGGGCGAGCCTACTTTGCATTAAAATAGGACTTCCAAATAGTGAAAATATATGATTTCCAAAATTCTGGTTCCAGTGGATGGGTCTGATCATGCGTTTAGAGCCTTAAGCCAGGGCCTCTTTGTTGCAAAAAGCACAGGTGCAGTCATCACGGCGATACACGTCGTAGAAAGGCCTCCGACTGTTTATGTGGAATCGCAAAAGCTGCTCGATGAGCTACTCGCCAATTACCGGAAAGAGTCTGCAAAAATTCTGGACAGGTGCCAGGAGATCGCAAGTAAAGAAGGCGTGAAGATAGAAACGGTGATCGCCGAAGGTGACGCCGCCTCAAACATCATCGGTTATGCTGAGAAAGAAAAGTTTGACTTGATTGTGATCGGAAGCCGCGGCCTGGGCAAGTTTAAGGAAGCTGTACTTGGGAGTACTTCGAGCAAAGTACTGCACAACACAAAGTCAACCGTGATGATAACAAAATAGAAAACTAGACTGAACTTTTCCATTGCAGTATGACAGAGCTGTCGTTCGCATAGCTTTCCTCCTTGACCGTTTGAAGGTCTTGTTCAAGCTTTTTCTTGAGAGTCACGTGTGAAGGGGTGGTAGCATGAACCTTGGCCTCTGAAGAGATTAACGCCAGGCCGCATATATTGCAACGAAGCTGCTCGGGCTGTGCCATCTGCCTCAATGATTCATCGTGCGAGCTATAAAACCTTACAGACGGTACGGATGGCACGAGATACAAATCGATATCTTACCCGCGGAATGGGAGCTGCTGGGTAAAGCGGCCTAGTTTCCGATTAACCCTTGCTCCATCTGGATTGGCGCATGACGATAAAAACATTCAAAAGCAACTGACCCCTAACTTTGCAGTCGTCGATCAGAGGCACAAGAAATGACATCTGCAAAAAAAGAACTAAAAGAAAAGGAAAATCAGGAACGCCTTGCACGAGCTATTGAAACTCTAGAATCCATTAACCGGAATAACGATGTCCAGAAGAGCATAAGGAATATGGTAAAGGAGGTTCTTTCGGCTCTGAAAGACGATAAAGGCGGCAGCCCTTCAGTCCGGGCAGCAAATGCAATAAGTTTGCTTGACAACGCCACCCAGAGCCCTCAGATGCAGTCTCACATAAGGACAATGCTCTGGCAGGTAGTATCAACGCTTGAAAGCATAAGGGAACAATGACTATCTAGCGTTTTTTACCGGCTTGACAGGTGGCGGCAGCTTTTCCAATTTGTGGGTAGGGTTCGCTAGGTAATGCCTCGACGCTCCCTCTCCGCTCAGGACGATAT
>JAKEIF010000146.1 GCA_022545875.1 Nitrososphaera sp. | reverse complement strand
TGGATCCCACCAAGAATGAACAATTCAGGATGGTGGTTGAAAAGGAAGCCCTTCCTCATTTTGCGTACTACTCGTTCAACGTGCAGAGCGACAACTATACTTCTGCAGTTATTGAAGGAGAGGAGAACCTGTCAAATTTCCATTCCCTAGTTCCAATCGGTGGAAAGATAATGACGGTTGCGACAGAGCAACCGACATACACTATTGATGAGGACAAGATAAGCGTCCGGGGCCAGGTCCCGCCCGACGAGGTCAAGAAGAGGGAAGAAAACTCGCTGGCCCTGATTAAGATAGTTACAGGGTCTGGCGCCGTACCGGTTCTTCTGACTGCGCCTGTCGCAAAGGATGGAACTTTTTCTAGGGAAGTGGAATTTCAGATGGACGGAAGCATGATAGACCGCGTGTTTAGGGTAAGGGCGGAATATTTCGGCATGACGGCAGAAAGCACGTTTGCTGTCAGAGATACTCCTGGCGGGTCTGGGCAGTTGCCTTCCTGTAAAGTTCTTGAGAAGGTGTCAGTCTCTGAGCTTAACGCCCTGATGGACGGGGCCACCGGGGGAAATATCACTGACTTTCTCTCTGGCGCACAAGCCAAGCGGGGGTCTGAAGTTGTGCTTTCGGCAGTAGTTGATAATGAACTAAGCAGGACTCAGAACGTCACAGTTCTCTATGAAGTTTTTGATTCCAAGGGTCTTGTGGTGTATCTCCATGTCGAAGAGTGGACGCTTGAGCCTAATGCTCAGCATGACTTGCGTGTCGCGTGGCTGCCCGAGCAAGAGGGAACGTTTGTAGTAAAGTCATTCGTTGTGTCAACTCTGAGCAATCCGGTACTGCTCTCGACCGGGAGTCCTCTTTCGATCAAGATTGTAGGATAGCCATCAGGCATTTACTTTTACGTTCTTGCATATATCAAACTCTATGGCTACTCCGTTCACTGATTCAACCAATCCTGAAAAACAGGCAGTCTTGTCTCCGGGTTCAAGTCCCAAGTCGCCTGTCCTGTAGTAGCTGACGTGGTCGGTAATTCCATCGCCATCAGAATCTGACAGCTCGAAGCGGACAGCGGAGGCAAATCCAGGACCCAGCCTCAATGACTCCTCGTCAATGCTTGCAGACGCATCGATAACGCTGCTGCCAATTATCGCCACCGGTATTTCAGAGTCTGGATCACCTAGGTCGATAGAATTGGGATAAATGTTTGGGACTAGATCGATAGAGATGGGCAATACGGTAACCGTCACAGATGCCGTGTCTGTCAGGTTCCCATCGCCTACCGCAAGCTCAAAGACCAGCTCTGTTTCGGATTCGACCTCTGGGACACTAAAAGTGGGGTCGGCGACATCGTCTGCCGACAATAACACTTGTGGCCCAAGTAGCTGCGACCACGAATATGTCAGGGAGTCTCCGTCGCCATAGTAACTTTCGCCGCCATCCAGCGATACAAAGTCTCCACTCAGGGCATCAAAGTTGACTCCTGCGTCGGCGAAGGGCCCGGCGTTTTCACTTGTAGAATTGTCCTCGATTTCGTCCTCAGGTGAAGAATCGCCTTCGTCTTCCTCGTCATCAGTAGCCGGTGAGCTCTCGCCTCCCACTTCCAGCACGGTTATCACTACTGTTCCCACCTCGCTTGTGGAAACTCCATCGCTTACCTGAAAAGTCAGAGATTCCTTGCCCGAGAATTCGTAAAGCGGGGTGTAGAGTAATCTCCCAGAGTAGGAATCGAGATCGCTTTTTCCAAAGGCGGTACCAGACAGAATTGTAAACGTCAGGCCGTCGTTATCCTCGTCGTACGCGCCAAGGTCGATTGCTGTCTCCTGATTCTCCTTTATTGTATAGTTGGCAGAGTATGCCACTGGAGGGTCGTTTACCTGCTGTATCCTAATAGTTACCATGCCGGTATACAACGAGTCTTCCCCCGCCGATGCGGTATACTTCACAATGTCTGCCTTTTCATATCCTGATGGCAGCTGGACCTGCGAGGGAGCATATGTAATCGTATTGTCACTGTTTACAATAACCTGGCCAAATTCCGGCTCTGTTATTTCTACAAGGGATGGAGATGTCTGCCATCCGATAACTGCCCTGTCATTGGCAAGAACGTTGAGTGTGACAATTTCCTGCTCACTTATCGTCACCAAGTCATCAAAAGGCGTTGTCTCTACCGGCTGAAACGCCCTGTCATCTTCATAATAGTAATCATCCGGCCCTTCGACTTGTTCCTCATATTCCTCTTCTGCCGCTGCGTCTTCATATTCTTCCTCCGCCCTTAAATCGTACTCCGCGTCCTCCTCCTGGGCAAATGCGTTTTCCAAAAGGACTGGGGCTACGGGCAGAGATGAAATCAGAAGGAGCAGCAGGACGCCGCGCAGGCGTGCAAACTCATTCTCCAAATTCCTCAAGCACCCCAGTGCAAAGTTGAATGGCTGGCGCTGCATCGGTGTAGCTTTGACTGCGAATGCCAAGTTGGAGGATTGCGCGCAATATTGCAAGGATAAAAAGAAGGAAAATGGCATATTCCGTTTTGTATGTAGCTCGTGCTACAATGTGCCATGCTTACAGTCTCCCCCTGCGGTTCGGCGGTGGTCTAGGATCTCGCTACCCGTAGATCCTCGAGATCGCAGACTGCAGCTGCCTAAGTGCTTCGGTGGGATCAACGATGGGACTATCATACAGGCTGGCTCCTCCTCCGCGACTCTGCGTAGGCTTCCAGGCGTAGTACGTCCACGCAAAGCCATGTTCCTCGAACGCTCGCAAGTATGTGTCAGTCTCTGCGCTGGTCTCAGCACTCCACTCACCAATCAGTATTTCCATGCCCCATTCTTTTGACCATTGGGCAAAGTTCGCCAGCTGCTTGTCTCCTTGGGTTCCGGCTGAGGGCACGGCGTAGAGGTGCGGCCCGTATACTATACCAGACACTCCGCGGGGAACAATCTTGTACTCAGATGAAGGCTCCCTTGTAAATCCCCTTGCTGTCTCTCTGTCAAATACTATCTTTTTGTCGGTCATGGACCGGATCTTTTTGGCCATGTAGGTGTGATAGTCTCCCAGCTTTTCGTACTGCGAAGAGGCAAACAGATGAGGCTCATTGAGTATCTCATACCCGGTTACGCTGTTGTATTTATCGACTCTTCCAATGACCTTTGCGAAAAAGTCCGCCTGCACGTCCCAGACGCTTCTTCCATTGACAGAGATGGAGTTGCTAAGGAAAGCAGTCCAGAATGGACCTGCAGTATCCTCATAGTCGTTGTTCCTGTTCGCAAAGTTCTTTACCACAAATGATGGGAATCCGCGGCCGTCAGAGTTCCCCACGATTTCAAGGTCCCAGTAGCTCGTTGTGTACCAGTGGTGGTTGTCAAAGATCACGCACATGTCGTTAGCCTCGGCGGCCTGGGCGATCAGCTCCAGTTCATTGAGGAACGCTACAGGGTCGTGGACATAGGCTTCCCAGTAGAATGGAACCCTCACCAGGTTCATGCCGTTTGCTTTCATGAATTTCATGCTGTCTCTGACGTAATTGAGAGGCATGTTGACGGATCCTCCATTCTCCCTGGTTCCAAGCACGGCGTCCATGAACACTGCGCCTCGCAGCTTGCTCATTGATGTGTCGTCGCAATCGTCGCCTGTAGATGTAGGATCCGGGGTAGGAGTGGGATCAGGGTCCGGGTCAGGTGTAGGGTCAGGAGTAGATCCTCCAAAGTCGTTAAAGTACACTTTCTTGAAAGTGGAGCGATCGAGCATTTTTGCATAGTCAAGATCTCCCACGAACAAGTTATCAGGACTGCCTCCCGCGTTCGCGCCGATTCTCAAAGCAGTCGTGCCTCCCGCGTCAGGCTTTTTGGCCACTAGCTTGCTGTCAACCGTTATGCCATCGAGTTTTAGTTTCAGCTTGATTCCATCATAGACTACGCGGGCTGTATGCCAGCCGCTGTTCACTATCATAAGATCAGAGTAGACCGCATGCTCTGTTCCGTCGTCTGCCCTGAATGCTCCTCCGACTTTGCCCTCCTTTGTTATGAATAGGGCGTAGTTCTTGTCAAAAATGCCCCCCGTGCCGGCGCTCTTGCTGATAATGAATTCCGGTTCGGCAGGCATTTGGCTGATTCTAAATCTGGCTTCAAGGGTAAACTGCAGCAGCTGCAGATTCGGCGATGAACCGATGTCTATGTAATCGTTGCCGTCAAATCGCGTAAAGGATGTCGTAGCGTCGCCCTCCACCGCGTACGTTACGGGAATGACAGACGCTATTAGTAGTACCGACAGGGAGATTCCAAGCAGTATATTTGCGCTTGTATGTTTTCCCTTTGTTGTACGAGAACCCATCGAGTCTAAAAGGGTATAAAATCAGTTAAGCACTTGTTTGTTTGAATTAATGACACCCTTGAGGAGTGCATCGAAATACTGTATTGCATTGAAAAAATATACATTAATTGCAGTAAGACCCGCGTTGACTGGATGTACCCGTTACCACTTTAGGGCAATCAGGTGCTATCCGTAATGTCTTGATTTCAGTGCAATCTTACAGAGGCTTTGCCAAATCAGGTTATCTGTTTTGTAGTGCCTAGACAGCTAGTGTTATACTGCCCTACATGCTCTCGGCGTCTCGCAGAGTCAAATACCATGGGGATTGACAGTAATTCAGTAATGTTGGTTGAATGCAGAGGATGCGGGCTGGTTTTTAGCATGGACGAATTAAAAAAGCAAATCCTTTCGCCGTAGGTAATCAAACAGCCGGCTGTATCCACGTTTCATCGCGGACAAGTTGCAAAATTGTGCGCGGATTGTTATGTCATCTTCTTGATTAATTCCTGCTTCATCTGCTGAAACTCGGCTTCCGAAAGCACTCCTTGTTCTTTCAACTTTGCCAGTTTAGCCAGCTCGTCTGCAATCGACCCCGGCATTCCCTGCGATGCTTGCCCCATCATTTTCTGGGCCTGCTCCATGTTCTTTTCCATCTGCTTCAGGTATTCTTCCTGCATCGCGCTGGGGCCGCCTTTCTTGTACGTTTCTTCCATCTTCTTTTGGTTCTCTTCCATGTCTCTGATAGCCTCGTCGCTCATGCCAGAAGCTTTCATGCTAAATCTCTGCATCTTTTTTGACAAAAAGTCCATGGCAATAGCATAAGCAGGCTGTTATTTACGCATATAGCCACGGGCACGCGTTCTCATGTTAGCCAGAACGATCAGATTTTTTCGTCTTAGTCTAGCCTAGCGGGCTCATAAGGGCCAGCACGAACCTCTTCTTGGAATCCATAAAACTGTGCTGCACCCTAAAACCACCGAGCCTTGCAATAGATCGGACTTGACGTATGCTATACTTGTACGAGTTCTCTGTATGGATGGTTTCGCCTTTTCTGAAAGAAAATTGACTGCCAGTAGCATTTACGCAGACATCCTGATCTGTTCTTGAAACCAGATGCATTTCTATCCTGCGATGTTTTTTGTTGTAAAATGCCAAGTGAGAGAATTTGTCAATGTCGAAGTTGCCGCCCAGTTCTCTGTTTATCCTTGCCAAGAGATTGAGATTAAACTTGGCGGTTATCCCTTGGCTGTCGTTGTATGCTCTACTGAGCACCTTTGGACTCTTGCATTGTAAATCGAAACCAACCAAGAGAAAATCTTGATCTGACGTCATTTTCGCCCTTAGCATCCGAAGAAACGATATTGACTGCTCTCTTTCAAAATTGCCAATACTAGAGCCTAGGAATACTATTAGTTTTGTTTTTGGAATCGTTGCGTTTTGATTTATTATCCTGTTTGCTTCCTCTATGCCAGAATCATAATCCGTCGGGA
>JAKEIF010000145.1 GCA_022545875.1 Nitrososphaera sp. | reverse complement strand
GCAATTGTTCGATTGCTTATAACAAAGAAGGCACCTTGGGGGGAGGGAGACACAGCGGAAAAGCATCGATGGACGACCCGCCTTGCTTTGCAGATAGCAGTCCGAATTTGCGGTGTTGAGGATTCTTACTATTGATAGCACCAACAAGCATATCTTACATCAACGTGTCACGACTCGCTATGGCATCTCAAGTTTCAACCAAAATGGAGAAGAAGAGTATCAACAATGCCCCAGACGAAACTAGGGAGTTTGAAAAAGGCAAGATCCAGATAACCAGCGTTGGAGGCGAACCAATCGGCAGGTTTGTTTTTGAGCCGGGGTGGAAATGGTCGACATCTGTAAAGCCCATAGTAAAGACCGACAGTTGCCAGCAAACACACACGGGCTATATCGTTTCAGGTAGAATGAGGGTAAGAATGAACGATGGAACTGAAGCGGAGGCGGGTTCCGGCGACGCGATATACGTCCCTCCAGGGCACGACGCGTGGACTGTTGGGAACGAGCCATGCGTTGGAATCGACTTTACAGGCGCAAAAACCTACGCAAAAAAATAACTAGCGGCTGATTGCGCCGTCGCCTATTTTTTGAGACAGAGTTTCAAGCCGTCATCATGTGGCAAGCATGTCAACAATACAGTATTAAGAAGAGTGAGCATACAATCTTGCATGCCGTATACAGACGCCGATGATGGCCACAGAGTTTCGCTGACCGAGGATATTATGGAGCATGCCAAAGAAGTATTTGAGAAAGGATTGCAGCTCGAATCTATCCTCCTTGTACACGAATACTTGGAGCAGGAGTTAAACCACCTGTACAATCAGGCAAGCCCATCGGCTTCCAATACGGCACATAGAAAATTCAAGAACTTGATAGACATGTTGGCGTCAGAAAAGATAGTGACTGACGAAGATTATGCAGTACTAAATGAGTTCAACAGGCTGCGGAATGTAAATTCCAACCTTATCCTTAACTCTTCGCTCACGCTCAAAGGGGCCAAGAAAGGAGACATGATCAGGGCCATGAACCTGGCATACGAATCTGAGCAAATTATATCGCGCCTCCTTCAGGACATTGAGATCAAAAAGTCTCGCAAGAAAAAGAGAAAAAATGGCTAGTGGTGATGCCCGCAGCCACAGCCGCCAGACATCTCACCGTGCTCATTCGACGAAGAGCATGAAGGGCATTTCTGTGATTCATTTTCAGACATGAACATGACGCCACACGAAACGCATTTTTGTTTTTGCAGTCCTTGCATGATCTGCGATAGTTCTTTGCCATATTAATAGATTAACTAGACGTTCGTGGCCCCTTTTCGCTTGTGCAGAAGCTTTCACAATTAGATGGGGTCGAGTCGTTTGTCCTGTAATGGCGACTTTGGATAAGCAGGTCAAGTCGAAGCAAACTTTAATTATCGAATTTACACGATATCATCATAAAAATTAAGACTCTTTTGAATTATCGACAAAAACACTAATAGCTATTTTATTTTGTGATAATTTCGTAGAATTCTTGCATTGGGAAAAGTAACCTTATCTATGCCTGCCAAAAAAATCTCAAAAAGATATGGTCAAAGATAAGATGAATCTGCCCTTTGAAGTAACATACTCTGAGGCGCCAAGCAGTAAGTCCAGAACGATGAAAAGATTGGCAGTGCTTGTAAAGCCTGAAAACGTCGACGCAATTGTAACTGCTCTCAGAGATGGAGGCCTTGATGCCACGATATATGACGTAAAGGGTGCAAGTAAAACGAAGGAAAGGGTCGGCTCCGGGAGGGGCTCGGTTACGGTAGATATGGCATACGGCACAAGAAAAGTCATCGCGACGGTAGTCAAATCCGATGATGTCAATAATGTCGTGGGTAAAATGAAAAAGGCCCTCGGCGGCGACACTGGAGCAGTAGTGATGATTTCGCCTGTAGACGACCTCGTGCGCCTATGAGGACGGTTGAATATCGCGATACGACTTAGGCCCCGCATTTATCAAAGCGTCCGTGCAGAAGCGGGGCTTTAAGCCACGCGCAATCTTTAGCTGAACTATTACATCCTTATTAGTTGGAAATCGCAACCAGCGCCATGGTCTACAACGAGCAGCTCGCGGAAAGGACTCGCTCCTTGTTGTCGAGGCGCAAGGGATTCAGCGAAAAAAGAATGTTCGGTGGAATGGCATTTCTGCTCAACGGCAACATGTGTTGCGGGGTTCTCAAGGACGACCTAGTTGTCCGCGTGGGCCCTGAACGGTTCGAGGCCGCGCTGAAGACGCCTCATGCAAGGCCAATGGACTTTACCGGCAGATCCATTAAGGGATTTGTATTTGTTGATGCAAAAGGATGGTCAAGAGATGTCAGCCTGAAAAAATGGGTCGAAATGGGAGTCGTGCACGCTTTGTCGCTCCCAAAAAAGTAATCTGCGCACTCTACGGCAGAACCTGCTGAATTATCAGCCAAGGTTTGATAGTCTGTTAGCCGCGGCAAGAAACTTGATAAAAGCATGGGCCAAGTTGCGGCGTTCAGGTTCTTCCATGTCGGCAATCTGACTGTCACTCATGTGGAAGCATCTGCGCAGCACGCTTGACACTAACTTGTCAGTATCTTCAAAATATTTCCTTGTTGACTTTGCATTGAGAGAATCAAGCTTTCTGTTTCGTTCTTCATTCATTCTGATTATGGTTTTTAACTCATCATTTGTGAGAGCATCATAGACGGTATATTCACGGCCGTTGTGGTGAAAGGTCATGTGCTCCACAGTACGCTTGTTACCGAAACATCTGCTTATTATCTTTCGTCAGCTTTACTCTCAGCTCCGGAGAACACGCGAAAGCTGAGCTGAGTCGAGCTGGCAGTGATGCCCAGGACAAAGCCCCGCTACTGCCCCAAACCCCGCAGCCACTATGGTCGGGTTTGAGGAAAACGGGGCCACAATGAATCCAAACAAAATAACGAAACCCGGGAATACCCCACTGACAAATCCAACCCCCGCCGCCCTGTTTTTCCGGTGCCCCTCATGTTCAATGACATAGCCAACGCCCAACCCGCCCAATCCAAAGGGCAGGATAAAGATCATCATCCCATAGACTGCCGGGCCAACAAAGTTGCCGGTCGTTGAAGATAATCTCTGGAGGGTATCAACCTCTGAACTCACGTTATTGAAGGCATCTGTAATTCCAACTGAAAAACAGGCCATGATAATCGAGAGCACGATGGGAAAAGTCATCAGCTTTCTGAGGTAAGTAACCGATGTCGTTTGCGGAAACAATTCCAGCTTGCACGGCATGCCTAGTATTGCAGTCCACAGCTGAATAAAGTTGTTGGACAGCCAACCAACTTGTAGTGGTGCTTTCTGTTGCTAAATCTCTGGTTGTTTGCAGTAAGAAGCCAGACAGCCACGGTGTTAATCCGACAAATGTTATTATCAACCATGAGTTGAATCACTGGTGGCTGAAACCCGCAAGCGCTCGATAATCAAGATGCTTACATACCGCGCAATCCTGACCGCTCTTTTGGCCGTAATATCCTGGGTTTTTACCGGAAATGCAGGGCAAACAACGATAATCACGATCGTGTTCAGCGTCACGGCGACTGCCGTTTACTATGTCCATGAGAGGATCTGGAATAACGTTCACTGGGGTCTCCATGGACAAAGGGGAACAAGCTGATTCTCATGCGTTGGCCGAATGGGAGTGGACATTGCGCAGTGCCTCGTGCACCCTGTCTCTGAAAAGAGTGAGGCCGATTCTTCTGGAATACGGCTGTCCTCTGGCAAATGACTGGGCAATGTTGCTTACAAATTCTGCCTCCACTTTGGGAGGAAGGGGCGGTTCAAATGGGTCGACATATGCCTCGACTATCACAGGCCTTTTCTCGGCCATGGCTTCGCTCAGAACCATACGTACCTCTCCTGGCTCTCTGATGGTATATCCCAATCCCCCACACGAGCGGGCAAACGCCGCATAGTCGATAGGCGAGAATTCAACGGCGTATTCCGGGTTGCCGAGAAACGCCATTTGCTCCCATCGGATCATCCCAAGGGTATTGTTCTTTATCACGATCACCTTGATGGGAAGCTCGTACTGGACCGCGGTCGCGAATTCCGCCATCAGCATGTTAAGGCCGCCGTCGCCGACAAATGCGACGCATTGCCTCTCCGGAAAGGCGATCTGGGCCGCGATGGCATAAGGCAGGCCGTTTCCCATGCTTGCAAGCGTGCCGGAGAGTGAAAACTTCATGCCTTGGCGAAGCATGATGTGTTGCGCCGCCCAGACGGTATGAGTTCCAGAGTCCACAGAGATTATCGCATTGTCTTCAAGCTCATCGGATACTGCGGCGGCAATTACCTGTGGCTTTATGGGCTTGTCCGGGCGCGTGCTTCGTTCTTTTAGCAAGCCAAACCAGTCCGTCATTGCGCGCTGCTTTGACTGCAGAAAATCCTTGTGCTCCTCTCGTCTCGTCAAGAGCGGCAGCAAGCCTGCCAGGGTAAGCCTAGCATCTCCCACAAGGCCTACTTCCACCGGATAGCGCAGCCCTATCTTTTCCGGCTTGATGTCGACCTGGACGCCGCGAGCTCTTCCAGGTTTTGGAAGATATTCGATGTAAGGAAACGAAGTGCCGACCATGAGCAGCGTGTCGGCTTCGGCCATAGCATCAGTGGCAGGCTCAGTCCCGAGGAGTCCAAGGCCTCCCAGACAGTAAGGGTGGTCGTCGGGCACGACTGCCTTTCCTAACAGAGCTTTTACGATCGGGGCCTGGAGAGCCTCTGCGACCGCGATGACCTCATCCGTCGCGCCAAGTGCGCCTTGGCCCACAAACATCACTACCTTGCGTCCGGCGTTGAGCACGGCGGCCGCCTCCTCAAGAGCCGCCTGCGGCGGGACGCTGCCGCTTGTGCGCTCGTCAGATGTATGGCCGGGAACCTTGTGCCGGGAGTATTTTCCCTGGAGCTTGGCTTCTTGCACGTCTATCGGGATGGTGATATGGCTCACACCTCTGTTGGCAATTGCGGATCTGCACGCGATATCAACAGTCATCTCGGCGTGCTCGGGCCTGTTGATTATAGAGTTGTATACGGATACGTCGGAAAAAAGCCTCATCAGGTTCACGTCCTGCTGGTAATCAGAGTTCATTAGGTCAGAGTATGTACTGCCGGTAATGGCCAGTACAGGTGTATTGTCCATCTTGGCGTCATAGAGGCCGTTTAGAAGGTGGATTGCGCCTGGGCCGGAAGTGGCGACGCATACTCCGAGCTTGCCAGTGTATTTTGCGTACGCAGTAGCCATGAACGCCGCCGATTCTTCGTGCCTTACAAGGACGAACCTTATCTTGTCTTTACGCAGGCGCAGCGCTTCAATGAAGCCATTGATGCCGTCGCCGGGAAGGCCAAAGATCACCTGTACGTCCCAGTCCAAAAGAGCCTCTGCCACAATGTCTGCCGCTTTTAGATTTTCGTACTGGCTCATTACAGGATAAACGATTTCATAGGATATCAGAGTATAGATGTGGAAATGCTCAATATGCAGTTGCCTTTTTGAATTCCTTCTTTACTTTGCCGATGACAATGTCTGCCGCGGAGGCCCCGAGCAAGAACCTGAGCTTGCTCTCCAGCCTGTCGGGATAAGCAACCATCGCCTTCTTGTCCATCCCAAAATCCTTCAGCAGAATCGAGAATATCAGCTCGGAGACACCGGGGCCCAAGCCCTCGTTAAGACCGTTCTGCAAGATCTCTATGCACCGCTCATCCGTCCACATCTTTAGGTCTCCGTTGCTGTGCGCGGTATGCTGGTGGGCATTGAGCAGCATCATTATGTACTTCAGCGACATCTTGTCAAACATTTCAGTGGTGTAGCAGCACATCGCCTCAATTGTCCCTGTGTGGGTATCTGCAACGAGGCTTTCATAGTCGACGAGGCGCTGCTGGTACATTTCTGATGCAAAAAATGAATCTGCGGGCATCCCGATCCCGACAAATCCCTTTATGTTTTCCTTGCCGCGCTTTTTCTCAATGGCAGAGAAAACCTTGGCCCACTGCTCTGTCAGGAGGTGGCCCCTTATTTCCGGCGAATAGAATACGTCCTTGTTGATTATTGCCAGCGCTCCCGAATCAATGTGGTCCTCCACGGGAAAGCCAAGTCGGGAAAATTGCTGAACCGTTGCGGTCTCATTTTTCTCCGCTACATAGACCACACAGTAGCCGTTAGAAATATGGTCAATGATCCTGCTGAAGAGTTGAGGCTGCCAATAGTTCTCTTCCGCAGCTTTCGAATCAAATATGTAGATGGAATGAGAGTGCCCCAACATGGTTGAAAAATTCTGAAAAGATATAAAAATGTACTTTTTCGACGATTGACTCGTCGGAAAAGGACTTTTCAGAAACTTGGGTCCTATCCTATCCTCTTGATAAGGTATGAAAGGCCGATGCGCGTTCCTAGATGCTCGTCCTCTTCTACTCCCAGGAAGCTGACGCCAAACTGCCGGGGCAGCCTTATCCCCCTTACGTTGCGCATGGAGAGCATGTCGAGGAGAGAGTCTGTCGCCGACGAACTGGGAATAGGCAGGTAGCGCCTAAAGTCTTGGATTAGGGATTCGAACATGGGTCCTGTCGACCAGTCGCTGACCCACCGGCCGATTGCAAGGTCCGGCGTCACCATCCGCAGCTCGTCGTGGAACGGGGTTGGATCGTCTAGGCGAAACAGCGAATCCGCAATGGCCACGTCCGACCTGCCCCTGAGCATGTTCGCAAATGAATATCGCATGTCAATGTCGCCGTCTTCGTAGTTGAAGTAGAACAGTTGCGACCTCGGCGAGATTGCAGAATCAGAAACCAGCATGCCTTCCCAGACTCCGACGAGCTCTCGCTCTGTGGGCAGGTAGCTGAGCGTGCTGCTATTGAACAGAGTCATAAGGTCCTGCTCGGTCATAAAGTCCACGTCGTATGCTCTGGACATGCTGAAATTGAACAGTTCGCGGCCTCTTCCAAACGTCCCAAGAAATGCCTTCCCTACGATGGTATCTTCGTCAACCATTTTCAAGAGGTCATATGCGGTTGAATAGGGCATGTCCTGGTACTGCAAGTGAATTACCGTACCGTACCCTGGCAGTTCCCTTTCTGTGGCGATGCTCACCGCGTCCACTATTTGGGGCTCAAAGGGGTGTGTAATGCCATTCATCGAGCCAGAGTTATTCGCAGGCCTGAAGCGCTTGTAAAAGCCCCCAAAGTAGCGCAACGCCATTGTCATCATGTCATTGTCCCTTCCGTAGAAGCCCTTCCAGAATAGGTTGTTGTGGATCTTTAGGGTCTTGGGATCAAACTTCCAGTTATGCCCCACCACCACCTTTTCCTCGTCAGAATTTGCCAGCAGCGGAAAAAGCTCCTTTCTATGATCAGTTATTGCAAACATATCTCCGATGCTCTCTGCGCTGCAGAATCTCGGCTGGGAAATGTCGCAAGTGCTTCCAAGCGATTTGCCGGCGTCCTTGTAGTTCCATTTCTTGACTATCTTGTCGGCTGTTATGGTGGCGAGCGCCATTATAGTCTGCTGAGGGTTTACGCCAAGGGCCGTCGGAAAAACGCTTGCGTCACAGACATACAAGTTGTCAAACCCGTAAACTCTGCAGTCAGAGTCTACGACGCATGACTTGCTGTCATTGCCCATCCTGTTGCCACCTTGCGGGTGGGCAGAGCCTAGCATCAGCCCATCGGGGTTGTCCCTCACGGCATCCTTCAATGCCGGTACATCTGCCTTGTTCCTTATCTCCGGCAAGTCCCTGTGCGAAGTAATGACTGACTTGGCGCCGACGCCAAACCACATCCTCGCAAGGATGCCCATGCCTCTTGCCATGTCATCTATCGTCTGGGGTGAAAGGTTGTAGACAACTTTGGGATTGCCGTTGTACGACATCAGGACCGAGCCGGTAGGTTCGTCGCGGGTCATAATCCCTGCCATGGCAAAGTAGGCATAGTTTTCCATCATCTTTCTATGGTCAATCCCCATGCTCGGGATGGCAAGGGCCATCTGGAACACAGGCAGAAATATGCTCTCGATCAAAAAGCCTCCCTTCTCGACGCCGTTGGTGACTCCAAATTCGTGGCAAGTGTAGGACATCGGGACTCCCCGGTTGCCGTGCACTCTCTCATCGAAAACGCCCATGACAAACGGCGCAGGATGCAGGGCTAGTCCCTTGCCAACATTTTTTCCTCCAATCCTTGACTTTTGCAGCAGGTTGGAAGAAGCGATAGCCCCTGCAGAAACAATGACGACCTTGGCGTTCACGCGTATCTTGAACTTCTCGGCACCTGCCGCGTCTACAAAGCTTCCCTCAACTCCGGTAACAGAATTATTATCATATGTAATTCGGTCTGCGCGACAGTTGCAGTAGGCGGAATAATCAACCGATGTGTCTGTGAGGGCGTCGTGGATATAGGTCACAAGCATGCTCTGCTTCGTGTCATAATGGCAGCCCAGGTGGCAAAAGCCGCATTTGACGCAGGAACTAAATGACGAGTCGAGCGACGGGCCGCAGTTTCTGTGATTCCTGTAATGCAGTATAGGCTTGCCGTCCAGCCTGAATTTTTCGCACGCAGTCATGAGCTTTTTCGCATTTTCATTCAATTCTTCGTCCGTGACTTCTGTTATGTGGATTTTTTTGGAGACTTCGTCATTAGCATTGTCCCATTCAGGCTTGCCAATTGAAACCCCCATGTCCTGCCATTGCTTGACAACTAGATCCGGTATTCGAAAACAGACCGCGTCGTTAATGACAGTCGAGCCGCCAAGGCATGAGCCCTGGGCAATTGCAATGCGCAGATTCGACGTAAAGTTGGCGCCTGCATTCTTCCACAATAGCGGAATCATGTCAGCTTCCCTCTGGTTCATTGATTCACCGTCATAGTATCCGCCCCTCTCAAGCAGGACAACGGACTTGCCTGCCTTGGCAAGCTTGGTAGCCAGGACGGCGCCGGCAGCGCCTGAGCCAATAACGCAGACATCGACGTCTCTGACGATGTCCGAATTTACAACTTTATATTTTTCTGTACGGCTCCCAAACTTTTCGATGCCATAGACCGAATTTTCCATCTATTTTTGCGCCTCCCATGATAGTGCGTGCTTGTGCGTCGAATCTCTTGGACGCGCGGGGACCTGCGGGCCGTCGTACCTGATCTCGTGCCAAGTATTTTCACGCGTGTAGTTTAGCCATGCGTTCATGGACGTAGAAAGAAGCGAAAAAACTCTTG
>JAKEIF010000144.1 GCA_022545875.1 Nitrososphaera sp. | reverse complement strand
CTTTCTGATCAGAGGCATATTTCAAAAGTCGCTCGCAAGCCTCCAGCTTGGCAGAAACGATATCTTTCTTGTCTATGCAAAGATCATGATAGCCTTGAGAAAACGCGTACGCTATCTTGCGCTTCTCTATACCGCCACACGTCTTGGCAACCATGTTGACAGCAGTCTCCGAACCCTCAATGTTCATGTTATATTGCAACCAGGTATGGGTGAAGAACGTTCCGATGTTAACTCGGCTGACATCACATCGTCGAGTCCCTTTACTCTTAAGAACGTACTGATATAGATTGGCCATACCAATTTTCAAGATTTCTATAGACATAGTAGGCAATCAAGTCGACCAGTAAGATGTTGGACAAATGATGCATGTGTTTCACAGAGTCACTCTGCGTAGTCCAAAATGGTAAGGTTCGACATATCCACCGAGAATTAGCTATCGTGGAACTGAAAGCCATACAATGGTAAACGTTACCACTTACTACCAATCTTTATATACTTGCAATCGCTATCTTGAACCATGTCAGAAAAGAAAATTAGAGATGACGCAACGACAATTGATTCTGTGAGGGATAACGTTCTGCGAGTAACCGATGAAGTCGCAAAGGTTCATCCTCAATTAGCTCAGTCGGTATCTAACCTGCAGCTAGACTACATCCAGACTGTAAAGAGCACGATTCAAACGGGGTTTGCCAATCAAAAACAAATCCTGTCAGCCCTGAACATTCCTCAAGTCCCACAGGTGTCTGAACAGGTCGCGAAGCAGTCCACGGACATTACAGAAAACGTGGCTCGCTCAATCGGAATTTTCAACCAGCTGAGTCTGAATGCATTGGACGCGGCAAGGGAGAACGCAAAAATCTACAACAGAACAGTAGATGCAGTCACGGAATTCAACAACAACTTGTTGAGGACATGGACCGCTTACTGGTCAGCACAGCAACAACCGATGTATAGAGCCTAGTCCGCTTTCTTCTTGTATGGAACCGGAGCACGAGCCACGCCGACGTGGCTCGAGAACCCGATACCATGATCTGAAAGTTGAATCAAAAGGTAGCGAATGGCTCAGCTGCAGCGCGTGATGAGTGAATCGTCAAGGCCTCCGATTGTTCAAAAATTCAAGTTTGGCGCAAAGCCCATGTTTTGGAGCATTAATAGGCATTTGGCTCAACATCCATGCTGATTGGGCTGCGTTGCTTTAAATCAATGCTTATCACATATTTCACGGTAGATGGTATTAAGGAGATTAAGGAAGTTGTCAGCAATTGATAAGAAGATACTAAAGATTCTTCTTGCTCCATCTGACAGAATTTCGTCACAGGCGCTGGCAGCAAAGCTGGGCCTACCTCGAACGACAATACAGAGGCGACGCAATTACTTGGAAAAACACTTCCTTGATTTTGCGTATTCGCTAAAACTGGATGAGCTGGGATACAGACGAGTGGATTTGTTAATTTACACCGGTGGCGGCGATACTGTTCGCGTTGCAAACAAGCTTCTAGAGCGTGACGAGGTAGTATATGTAGGCAGAAGCATCGGGGAGCATACGATTGACTTGAGGGCAGAGGCAATAATCAAGGATAATTCCCAGTTGCTTGACCTACTCGAGGACGTCAAGGCCATGCCTAGCGTCAAGGACGTAATCTGGAGCGAAATTGTAAAGATTGTAGGCAAGAAACGGTCAGTGCCTGGCGCAATCATTGACAGCATGTAAGCGACGAAGGTCCCTGTCTCCTCAGAACTTTGAAGTCTGGTTTCTGGACGAGATTTCGAGAACTGGAAACATGTTATAGAAAGGGCTTGCAATACTAAACTGGATTCTAGCGTGACATAGTCGTCAAGTGTCCAATAAATGAAGAAGATGATGTGTTCTGAAACGTAGAACGGAACGGAAAATTCGTTCTGAAACGTAGTTTTACTAAACGTGGAACCTATCCGCTTTGTAAGATGTCATACACGAAAGAAACAAAGTTCGCTGTCTTGACAGGCATTCTTGCGCTGGCAATATTTGCTGCTGCATATAGCAGCACACAGATGCTCAACGCGGTTGCCCAGACAGGCGAAGAACAGCAAAGACAAACTGCTGGAATTAGTGCGGACGAAGCATTGCCTATATCGGCACCGTACTACCCCGGACACACAGGAACACCGACGATATCAACATCAGGGAGCGCATCAACCAAGGTCCAGCCAGACAAGTTTTCAGTGACAGTTGGCGTAGAAACCAATGGCACAACTGCAGAGGAAGCTGCTGCTAGCAATGCGGACTTGATGGACAAAGTGATTGCAGCGCTAAGGGCGCTTGGAATCGCAGAGGCCGACATGAGCACAAGCAACTACAGCGTCTATCCGATATATTCGGTCATCGAGGACGTGAATGCATGCAGAGTGATGGAAGGATTTCCTATTCCTCCTGAATGCTATTCAGACCAAGTAATAACTGGCTACAAGGCGTCAAATAGCGTTACAGTAACGCTTGACACAGACGGACAGATCGATGCTGGTGAAGTAATCGACACGGCAATTGTAGGAGGCGCAAACAATGTCAACGGCGTGTACTTCTTCATTTCCCAGGAAATGCAGCAAGAGACCCGCGACAGCCTCATTAGAGATGCTATTGCAAGTGCGAGGCAAAGAGCAGAGATCGCCGCAGACGCAGTAGGCATGGAGATAACCGGAGTCCTGTCAATCAACCTCAACGACGTCTACTTCCCAATATTCAGCAGGGGCGCATTTGACTTGTCAGAGGTTGCAACTCCGATATTGCCAGGCGAGCAAGAAGTAACCAACACGGTCAACGTCGTCTATACCATGAGCGACGGAAGCACAACTGAGGCGGAGAACAACAACAACGGTTTTGGCCAAAGAGAAGCAGCAATGGCATTCCTGCTTGAGAAACTTCCGGAGCTTGGAATTGAAATCGACGACGACATGGACATACACATGGACATGATCACCCACATCAGCGAAACCGAATACCATGCTGACTTTGCCGTAGTAGACACAAACGACCAAGTACATAACGGGCACATCGAAGTGGTGAATGGAGAAGTAGCAGTGGCCGAACTAGATGGTGAGTCCATCCTCTAATCTTTTTTTTCAATAACCAAAATATTATAGTGTTGATGGTGATAAAGTTACAGATGGGAACTTTTCCAACTTATGGCATGGCAGGAATAGGCATCGCAGCGGCCATAGGGTTTGTATTCGTGCTCTCTTTTCTAGGTAATAATAACGGCGTAGTCGACGACGCAGGAAATGCTTTCCGGTTCGACGCGCCAAATGAGCAGCAGAGGATGGATGAGCCTATGGCAGATCAAGAGTCTGGAGGCGACACGTCACTATTTGCAAAGGATAGTCAGGAAGCAATGGACGCCGCCCCTGCAGAAGAAGGCGCCAGTATGATGCAGCTTGACACGAGGCCCAAATTGAGTTCCTTGGTGGCATTGGATGAGAACAGGGAAGTGATAGGCGAGGTTGTGTCAGGCATGGAGATCATGGCAGGCAAACCGGTGCTGATTCAAGCGGGCTTTACAAATGAAAACCAGGCTATTGCAAGTGATAATTTCATAACGATGGGAGTAACAAGTGATAGTGCGAGCGATGGCTTGTCTAGACAAGATGTGACGTTTGAGCATGCCGCCAACCTTCAGGGAGATATCGGGGCAAACAGCACAGTCGAGCTAGAGCTGTATTGGACTCCGCAGGGAGCGGGAGATTATACCATGCTCGTGTTCGCGGAAAAATCGGGTGGGCCGTCTACCGAGGAACCTGTAGAGCCAATAGCCTCAATTTCGGTAAGAGTGTTAGAATAGATCCAAATCAGTAGGAACCAAATGGCGCGTTGTTTGATCAACCTCCCATAGTTCAATTCTGCTATTGCAATTTTCTAATATGACTATAAGCTAGCGGCAATCATGTATAGGTAATGTCAAGTGAGCCCAAGCCGACTCGCAAGGAAGTTAAAGTTACTGACGAAACCGAAGTCAGGGTTCACGGGGATTCTGAACTGGGCTACGAAAGCAATCCGGATTCCCTTGTTATCTCCAATGAGGAGGAAGACCTAAGTGCCAAAGCCAGAACAGCGGCGCTTGCCTTAGAGGACTTGATTACGTCAGCGATTGACAGAGCCAAGATAATAGCAAAAGAAAAGACAAACGAGCTGACCAGAAGAGCTGAGGAAGGTCCGGGAGCGATGAGCGCCGCCAAAGACGCCGGGGACATATCCAGGCTCGGCCCGCTAGTTGAGGGCCTTGCGAGAACATTTGAAGATACGATGACAGACATTCGGGTCCAGAGTTATGAGGAGCAGGAAAGGCTGCTTATCGGGTACAGAAAACTCCTCGAAGAGCAAATTAACGTAATCAATTCCAGAATGCACTTTGTAAAGCGAATAAAGTGACGGCTGACTGCGCAGTAGTGTTGATGGATTCAAAGGGATAAAGGAACAATTTGACGTGGTCTTTACGGAGGGCACGATTGCAGGCGATGACTAGGTGCAGGCTATCCTTGGAATAAGGCGAGTTTCAGCGCAGGAAATAGTCGGCTGTTGATCTTCTAAATATCATGCCAAGCTATCAAATATTGTATGGAACGCGCACCTAATTCAGCTTGCAACTGTCCCGACTGCAGATCTCACACAGTCGTGGATTATATCAACTATGGATGCTATTGCTGCGACCTTGAGGATACTTTTGCGCTTTTTACCAGGCAAGATAAAGCCGGCCTACTTCTAGACTAGGATAAGGTCCGCAATTAGACTGACAATCGACGGCATGGCGAGAAAATGGCCTATTCACCAGTATTGTGAGAAATATGCAATTGACTGGGCCCGGATTGGCGTTGAATAGTTTAAAATGTGCTCCGGCCGGGATTTGAACCCGGGATCTGCGACTCGAAAGGCCACAATGCTTGACCGGACTGTGCAGCCACGCGGCTACTACACCACCGGAGCACTTCTGGAATTTGTAAGAACCTACCCATAAAATCCTTTCTTGCAAATCTTCATAAGGTTTTTGTATGAGGCAGGAGGCATCTTACGTATGAACATTGTCGAAAGGATCGATTCTGAAATTGAAAAACGCAGCCTGCTAAAGCACCAGTTCTACCAGCAGTGGTCAGAGGGCAAGCTGACAATCGATCACTTGAAAGGCTATTCTAAGGAGTATTTCCAGTTAGTCAAGGCGGTCCCAGGCATGGTTGAAAACATTGCCGGATTTTCTTCTAATGATGACATAGCCGGCAACGCAAAGGAGGAAAGCGACCACGTTGCGCCTTGGGTCAGATTCGCGTTGGCGCTGGGCGTCACACGGGAAGAGCTCGTGGGATATGAAGGAGACCCGAAGACGATTGCGGCAGTTGAAGCGATGAAAAAGTTATCCCTCTCTTCGTTTGAGGAAGCTGTGGCTGCCATGTACGCATATGAGGCAGAGCTTCCAAAGATTAGCAGAAGCAAGATTGACGGCTTGAAAACATTCTACCAGATGGATAGTGGCGACGCAACGAACTATTTTGAAATACACGAAGAGGCGGATGTTAGGCACGCACAGGTATGGAGGGAAATTCTCCAATCGATCCCTGAAAGCAGGCGCGAAGCAGCATTTAATGCAGCCGTTGAATCACTGAAGGCCCAAAATCTTCTTCTTGATTCTGTGCAGGAAAAATACGTCGGAATGAACTGCTGAGCACCAAAGCTTTATAGATACTTTATCTTTACGTTTTTTCGATTGGGCCCATAGCTCAGCCTGGTAGAGCGACCGGCTCATAACCGGTCGGCCAGGGGTTCAAACCCCCTTGGGCCCATTTTTGTTATGGATTCAAACACCTCAGAGCGCAATGTCTAGGGTGCAAGCGCCAATGCCAATGAATATTGCCAGCGTTTGTCTTGCTTATCTGTTGTGATCTTGAACGTATTTTTTAAAATTATCCAAAATTGCCTGCCAGCCGGAGCGCTGCATCTCCAACGAATTTTGGTTCTCGGGGTCGAAAGTTTCGATAACTTTGACGCCGCTAGGCGTATTCTCAAACTTCACTTTCACACTCCGGCCGTCGTCCATGTCATATTCAATGAGCTCGTTTTCTTTCACGGCGGTATAAGTGCCTGTAAAGTCAAAACTCATACTTTTGTCCTTTGCGGCCATGACAGTCTTAAACTTGCCACCAACGCGCAAGTCATTTTCCACAGCGGGAGCTTCCCAGTCTTCTGAAGCAAAAGCCCAGCCAGTGACGTGCCCTGGCTTGCTCCAGCATTCCCAGACTTTTGCAACAGGAGCGTTGACAATAGTCTGTACGGTAATTGCTTCTTTCATGTTCTTTCGGCTATCTCCATTAATTTCTGTCTAAAACGTTAGTTTAAAGTTTATGAATCTACCCTCAAACAATTGTCGCTTACATCTAATCTGGAGACACGGCGGTAACGGCTCTCAAATTAATCTCACTGCCATATAGACGTGGCATTAATCAGCTTGATACAGGCAGAACGGAGATGCTCGGCAGCCAAGGATAGTTGGATACTGTTCGAGAATTGGTCCGTAGGATCAGGATTAGCATAATGACTTGATTGCCAATCGAAAGATTCCTGCTACATAGCTTTCAGTTCAACTTCTGCATGCAGGAGTTATCTATTCCTCAGGATTGTGTAATCACAGAGTTACCCATTGCCGGGCATTGTAAAGTCCTAGATCAATAAAGCCAGACAAAGACGCGTCACTGTATTTATGCGATAATCTGTTTACCAATAATTAAACGGGGAACTATCTGACTCTTGTCCCTTACTGGCTACTACATCGCCAGTTTTTTGACCGATCTTCGGGGCGAATTGTTTTGTGGGCAATTTAGACGGCTCTTACTCAAATAGCCGATAAATCCATTATCGCCAAAGGTGCTGCCGCATGAATATCTTTAACAAGACGGGCAAAAAGCGAACATCCGCAATCGCAACAATGGCAGCACTCGTCACCGTAGTGCCGGCCATGTTCGGGGCATTGATTAGCGTGGGAGACGTAGACGTACTGTCACCAGATTGTGAGCAAGAAAGCAAACAGACACAGGTCGGGATTCTAAGCAAGCTTATATTGCAATCTTCAAACCAGGCCCAAGACTGTGATTCCGTAGACGTAGACGTACTGTAGGGAACATCGGTTAGGCAGTTTCTCCCCTACGCATTTTTTTTCTTTCTTATGCTATAGCAGGTCGTGACTCGAAATCAAGCTTCAGTCTCCGCACTGCGGCCCTCGTAAAAACTTGTAAACTCTTTTGATTGTGTCCACAGCTTTTGGAAGTAATTCTTCATCCCTTCTGCAATTCGCAGATCTTGCACAAGCAAGCCGCCTGAAAATTCAGACAGGTTGTGTGCATTGATCAGTTCTATACCTACCTTAGTCGCGTCGATTATTATCATGCCAAAGGGAACATTCGTAATGCGACGCTCTATCCGCTTATCCTGATACCAAGGGTTCCTTGCAATCTCGATACGTTCTTGCGTATGGTAAGTCGTGGCATCATTGCTTGGAATCCTTTGCATGGCAAAGTAAGACTCAACCAAAGACGCTTCTGAGAGAATTCGAACCTTTGCGCCTTGGATTGCCTTTGCGAGCAGGGCACGAATAATCTCTTCAGACAGCAGCCTTGTGGCGACAAGAATCTCGCTCCTGCAACCCCGGATATGTTCTAGCAGGAGAGAAACCATTGATTCGTATGACCAAACCACTTCAAAAGTTCCAAACATACTACTAGCTATATTTTCGCCATCACCGACCATTTCAAGAAATTTCATAATACGGTCTGGCGTGAACTCGCCCGTGCGTTTCAACGTGTCTATCATTCTTAGCTCTTCGCAATGTTCTGCGTACTTGTGCATTTCCAAGACGCACCGATAAATCATCTCCCCAAATACCGTGTGAATACTCCTCCCCGTAGCCTGATCCTTTCGAATCAGCCCGCGTCGATTAAGCTGGGATAATGCATTGTAATACCTCTTCCTCGAAAGACCCATTTTCTCGACGACTTGAGGAGAATATTTGATGCCTTTTTTTGCGGCAATGAATAGTGCAAAAGTATCTCTCCTTGAGAGAAGTGAAATAAGATGTTCAGACCTGATATTCTGGGAATTCCAAGTCTTACTTCCTGCATTTTGAGTCCTCAACTTGTCGTCCAATGACATTCATCTTTCTGCACAGCATGAACCTGTATCTGAATTCGGGAGGTGATCTGGTTTGTCTGTGATGATTCCTTGTGTAACAAGGGGATAAGCAATACTATTTTCCCAAACTGTATTGGTTAACTTGCGTGCTCTTGAATCAGACGTATGGACTTGCTCCAACGCGTTGACCACTCCGCTAACAGGAATCGGCTGATGGGCTTCGTTGTGTATCAAGAGTTCAGTAAGCCTAAATATGTTCAGATCAGTTGACAGGGCAGACGGCAAAAATCTGGTCCGCAGGCAGTTCTCAATTTTGCGATCATCGATTATCAGGACCACACGGTTTCCTTTCAAGTTCATCCGCGATAATGCAAAGCAAATGAAGGTAATATGATTTGATTAAATCTATCTTTAACCTATCCGAGGTCATCCGCTCAGGAAATAAGTGATAGAACAATGAATCAACTTTGATTGCGGAACTAAATAAATAAAATAGATTACGCTACTGCGCGTGACTGATTCTAATTCCAATACGCTGCCGGCCAAGGATTCACAGTTCATTATGAGAACCAGGACCAATCAGGACTCTGATGTTGGTGAAATGAGTGGTTCTCCTCTGCAAGCTCCAGAGGGTATTGAGATCTTGAGCACGCACGACGAACGGCTAAAAATCATTGGCAAAGAATTGGCAGATGACACTGGAAGGGCAATTTTTACAATAATCTGTCAAAAGCGTATCATAAGTGCCGCTGATATCGCAAAGATTCTCAGCATTTCTCTTCCGCTCGTAAATTGGCATGTCCACAGGATGTTGAACTCTGGATTAATCAAGATAGAGAAACTTGCAATGAGTCAAAAGAACAAACCAGTCAAGTATTATGCTCCCGCATCAACTATTATAGTCATAGGAACTGAGTTTGGAGAACGAGGGAAAGACGACGCAGGTTCAAGTGACAGTGATGGAGATAACAACGATTCTTTAACAAGACGGCAACTAGCAACAAGCGCAATCTGGTCAAGACTGACACGGAGCATATCAGCTGCACTTGTTGCTTTCGTTTCTGCGACATCCGTAATCTATGTAATCGGCCGTACGCTCGCAGGACCTGAAAGCGAAAATGGCAAGCTAGCAAGCAATAACGGCATCAAGCTGGCGGATCCAGATGCAATTGCGAGTATGCCTCCAGCATCGCCAATTGATTCTCTTCCATCATTTCTCTATG
>JAKEIF010000143.1 GCA_022545875.1 Nitrososphaera sp. | reverse complement strand
TATGTTGTAGTTGCAAAAGCGCTATGAAAATCCATGGCTCCGATCATGCTACCTGCGAGAACAGCAACTGCGACAATTACTGCGACAAGCATTGGTCTAGCCAATTAGATATAGTTATGACTAGTGTTACTTAAAACACTAGGAAACACGAAAAGGGTTGTTACATAACAGCTGTGACATTCGAGCGGCAAGTCTATGCTTTTACCAAGTCTTATAGATATGATCCCTTGGCTGAATATCCTATCCTGCGTATTTCACGCGCCCCTTGCGGCGAAATTCATGCTCACCACATAAACGAAATCTTGTAGCGGTCCACCGAAAAGCTCTCGATATTGATTACGTTGAAATTTTACCTCAATGGGCCGACCGGATAATATTGTACGTCTTTTTGGTACTATGCTGCTAGTTTTATAGCAGCTCATGTTGTCAGCTGACAAATGGCGACCCTAAAGCGGGCACAAAAAAGAAGGCAAGTGATTGCGATTGTCGCGATTGCTATAATCGCTGCAGGTTTTGGCGCAGGCAGCCTAATGAGTATAGGAGCACGCAGCACCTCATCGCCCGTTTTTACTCAGAGTTCACCTATACTTGATGAGTTAGTCACAGTCGAAGCCGGTTCATTCAAGCATTTTGAGTTCAACGTCAATGAAGATATAGCTAACGCCGCCGTCATGGGGTCGTTTTCTTCTACAGGATCAAATCTTGACAATGACATAGTAGTATCTGTTGTTCCCGAGTTGGCCGTTCAAAATATTAACGAAGGTAAAGCCTACCAAGCGTTTTATTTTAGCGGCAAGACCGCCAGCGGCGAGGTCAATGCTGATATCTTGGAAAGGGGCGCCATGTACGTTATAGTCGACAATAGATTTTCCGACACGCCAAAAGTTGTAGACGTAAACGTCGAACTCGCGTACTAGAGTTGCGCAGTCAGGAGTTTAGACATTGGATGAGTTCTGGCCTTGAGATATAGCATGTCGGCCTCCTCCCCGAATGCATCGATTTTGTATTCAACGCCTGATTCAAAGAGCACTTGGACGCAGCAGTGCCGAATGCCATTCTTTAGCGTGCGTATAGTAGATGAGATGGCTGCAATATCGGGTAATTCCGTTGGCAATCCCTCGTCGTCTACGCCTGATAGAAGGCGCATGAGGGCGTCCACGCTATCACGATACATGCGCGCCTACCTCGCCCATCCAAAGGGTGAATGCAATCTTTTTCCTCAGGCGTCCATACTTTCCTGCGTTTGTGAAAGTGATCAAGTTGCCACATTTGTTGCACCTGACCCTTTTTGGATGTGCTAGGTTCAGGTAGTATAGAGGAAGTAGTTTGCACATCGGGCAGCGGTAGTGTGTCAGGAATAGCCGCTGGATCGGTTCCAAACCCTTGTAGTTTATGCCTGCCATGACGCACTGCTGCTCTGCTTTCTGGCTTAACAGCTGGTCAGGCGATAGACGTCCCACCATTTTGTCAAGGATGAGGATGTCCGACCTGCTTCTTTCGCCCTGATCGATCCGTCGACCTTCGTAGTATGTAGACATAGCATTGCTTTTGTACCCGTACGCTATAGGACTTGGTAAAAGGCAGTTCATTTCTTTATGCAACTACGATGGCTTTTAGCCAACTGATCAGACTCGTATCGTGCGTGTTGTAGTAATCATATGCAATGTTTCTTTTTGACATTGTATGAGGCAAGATGAGGCATATCATGCGAAAGTACGACTAAAAAGGCAACAGGTATCAAATTATTACAATTTCTGTTCTAGCGTCAAGACTTAAAGTCCTATATTATCGGCGCTGTACATCTAGCCGTTGGCCATCCTTTTCGGAACCTGCGGATGGAGTTACCAGGAATGGGTCGGAGCATTTTATCCAAACAACCGGGTTGCCAAGCTCCCGTTCTATGCGCGGACGTTCGATTCGGTCGAGGTTGATTCCTCATTTTATAGGGCGCCTTCAAAATCAATGACGGCAGGCTGGGCTAGGGCCACAAGCCCGTCGTTCAAGTTTTCCCTCAAGATCCCAAAGACTATAACTCACGATAAAAAACTCTTGCGAGCAGAAAACGATACAAGCGAATTCTTGGAAAGGATAGAGCCTATTACAAAAGCAGGCAAACTGGGATGTCTACTTATTCAGCTTCCTGCAAGCATTACTTTCAAAGAGAAAGAAAAGCTTGAAAATTACTTTGGTCTTCTGCCGCGGGATGTCCACTTTGCCGTGGAGTTTCGGCACGAGTCCTGGGACAGGGAAGAGAGCTGGGATCTTTTGAGAAGACACAACATTGCAAATACGATAACTGATTCACCTCTTCAATTCCTGTCAAAGCCTACCATCACGTCAACTACACATGCATATGTCCGGTGGCATGGTCGGGGAAAATCCGTCTGGTATGACTACAGCTACTCTGATAGCGAGCTCATGGCGTGGAAGGAAAAGCTCGAAGAGATTGAAGATCGCACTCCACTCGTTTATGGGTACTTTAACAACCACTATGGCGCGAATGCACCCGCGAACCTTCTCACTCTGCTTGAGATGAGGCAAGAGCGAACAGAAGCTCAAAACAAGGTCATGAAAAGAGCTGAGCGCTTCCGAAAAAAGCTCGCCTCACCAATGACAAGGCTCACGGATTATCTTTAGGGGTTACTTCTTTAGCAGCCTCAAAAGCACGGACTTTGCCTGGTGGACGCCTGGTATGGTAAAGTTCCTCGCAATGATTACTGGACAATTCAGCTGGTCAAGCAGCGCGAAAAAGTCAACATTGTTAAAGACAGAGAAGCCTCCGATCGACGCGCCCATCACAACGATATCTGGGGTAAAGGTGCCAATTGCCTTGAGGGTCGCGTCGGCGGAAAGACTGCTGTTATCCGAATCAAGTTTGATCTCCTTTAGCTCGACTCCCAGTTTGCTCAGATAATCTTGGTGACTGGGGGAACGCCCTTCAGCCTTGTCGGCCATTCCTCGCGCGTTAACTGAAAGAAGATTTACCCGGAAGCGCCCCGAGTGCTCAAGCCAGCTTGTAGTCTTGAGGACGAGATCAGAGTGTTCTCCGCCGTCATAAACGACAACCATGCTCTTTTTCTCGGCAGACGGAACTCCTTGGGGGTTAAGATCCATGCCAATCCGCTCGCTCTCGGGCTCTAGTTCCAAGACGTCGCTTTCCGCACGGACGGCAAGGACATCGCAGGTCATTATCGTTCTTAGCTTTCTGTCGTTCCTCAGCATTTCAAAATCCGTCACGAGAAGGTCGATCTTTTGTTCTTCGATAGTGGCGAGGATCGCCTCTGTCGAATCATGGGAAACTCTGACTAGGTAGTGGTTAAGCACTTCTTCCTTGTCGAGCATCTTTTCCAGCGGCTCAAAGGACCGCCTGGCGGCTTCAGCAAAAGCGGTGCCTGCAGATAGCGGCGTCTGGTGGGGAACCGTAATCACTCTTAGAATATTTACTTCCCCCGTGGTTTCTTTGGCTATCCTAATTGCGTATTTGATTAGCCTATCCGGGTTTTCCGGCGTGTATGGGATCAATATGCGAAAGTCCCTTCGCTTCAAGTCGCCTTCGGATGTTACAACAGGCGCATAATGCTCAATCTCCTGCTTGAACGTATACATTCGGTATAACGCAAATCCCACTACGATCCATAGCACCGTGATTCCCCAACTGAGCGGCTGCGTTACCAACAGGTACAGTGCCAAACCCATCTTGAGAAATATCCCCACAATAGGAATTATGGGGAAAAACGGCGTTTTGAAGCCGTAGCTCAGCTTGTCGCCGTATATCCTGCGGATCGTTATTGCGGCCACGTTTACTTGGGTGAACAAGAGGAGGAAAATTACTCCGGCGGCTATTGCGATGTCGGTTAGCGGGAGCGCATACGCCATCACAGCCATTATCACTCCAGAAACAGCCGTTGCGATGTGCGGCGTCTTGTTACGAGGGTGAATCGCGCTTAGCGCATGGGGGAGGTTGTAATGCCTGCCCATGGCAAAAGCCACTCTGGCAGAAGAAAAAGTAGTTGCGTTGAGCGCTGCCAGCGTAGAAATCATTCCGCCCCCAAGCACAAGCAGTGCGCCATATGGGACAAAAAGATCGACCACTCGCATTATGCCAAGCTCGCCGCCCTCGCCGATGAACTGCCATGCAGGTTCTCCTCCTGTCAGAGGGAATGCTCCAATCGATACGAATGCGACAAGGCAATAGAGTACAACCACTATGGCGAGTGAAATGAAAATCGCCCGCGGTATGTTCTTCTTTGGATTTTTGACCTCTTCGCCTGTCTGGACAATAATCTCGTAGCCCTCAAATGCGATGAAGGTAAGCCCCATCGCAGCCACGAGGCCTGCAACTCCTAGGGGCATGAACTCTGAAAAGTTGGCTTCCCAGTCAGGTTTCTCAGAAATGGCCCAGAAGCCAAACGCAATAATCGCGGCTATCGTTCCCAACTGGACGATTGTGACGATTGTGCCGGTCCTTCCTGTTTCGGATGTCCCCTTGATATTGATATACGAAAACGCGACAATCGCTGCAATAGCAACCAGCTTGTCAATGGGGATGAACCCAAACAACGTACTCTCTATAAAGATTCCCAGAAATTCTGGCCCCATAAAGTAGGAAAAAAAGGAGCCAAAGCCTACTCCGTAGAGGCTTCCTGCGACAATGTGCGCAAACCATGCCATCCATCCGCTGATAAAGGCATTGGGCCTGGGTAGTCCCTCCCTGACCCACAGGTACCCGCCGCCGGCCTCCGGCATTGCGGAGCCAAGCTCGGCATACGCCATTGCGGTAAATAGCGTGATGATGCCGTTGATGCTAAATGCCAGGATTACCGCGGTCCCTGCAAGGCCTATGGCCGACCCGGTGAGCACAAAAATTGCGCCGCCTATCATACCTGCTATGCCCACCATTATAATGTCCAAAAGGCCAAGCGTGCGAACCAACTGGTGCTGATGCGGGTGGTCAGCTGCTGGCCGCTCGGAGCCGGGGGCTGACAAATTTAGCGTAGTGCTCTCTAGTAGAGAAATAAACCTTTAGAATGGTTCTTCCGGTCAATTTCCGACCACATTCGAAAGACTATTTTGTCTTGGCGTGCAGCTATTGAAGCATATGCCCGCCCTGCGAAGGGTCAGGATGATAAAGGGACCAGCCCGGGTCACAGTCCGGGGCAGGTGCTTTGTGTTCGGAGCAGATGTGTCCAATTCGCGGGTTGATGTCAGAGCCGGTAAGGCGTTGCCTTTCGAGCTGGGAGCGGGCTCACGACTGTTTGTCCGAATGGGGCAAAGAGCAAGGATCTGGTGGGCAAATCCATTCAGCGCCGGGAGTTTAATCTGGAAAGGTACATTCAGAACAATTCTTTCCGCGGCAGAAAAAAAAGGCAGTCTAACTGTTATGATTGCAGGAGATAGCGATACGGGGAAATCTGCGCTATGTACCTATCTGGCCAACATGGCCCTGACAAATTCGTTCTTGCCTTGCATAGTTGATGGGGATATTGGTCAGGGTGACATTGCGCCTCCTTCCGCGATCGGCGCGGCCGTACTACATAAACAGGTGACTGACCTTCGAGACTCTACTGCCCAGCTATTTGGATTTGTGGGTTCGATATCTCCAGCAGGCATTGAGGATCTGGTTGCAGAAACGCTTCAAGAATTGAGCAAGAGATCATTCGACTCTGCACATTTACAGATAATCAACACGGATGGCTATGCCCACGATGAAGGTCTCCCGTACAAAAGATTGATCGCAGATAAGATCCAGCCAGACATCATAGTGGTGCTCGGAAGAAACCTTCCGTTGATAAGTGTGCTAAGGTCAGGCTCTTGGCAGTTGTTATCCGCGAGGTCAAGTGAACAGGTGACAAAATCGCCGATCGAGCGCAAGTGGAGGAGGCACGATCAGTTCCTCCGGTTTATCAGGGATGGGCATGTCTTGGCAGAGACGGACCGGATGAAATTTAGCTACTTGGGCAACGCAGTTAGCGCAACAATGCTGATGGCAATTCCCATGCTAGATCACGAGAATCTCGACTTGTTTGTTGGGCTGGGGTCGGAGGGAAACGTGGATGGCTTTGGAATGATAGAGGGCATTGTCAATGGGACGACGCACATTCGCACAGACCTGGAAATATTTGACACCATATATCTGAGCAATATCAGGTTGACCGGCGACTCAGCTGAGCAGATCACTTTGGAAATGCCGGGTCAGGTATCCCAAGAGAGCTAAAGGCCTCTAGCCTCTGTGTGCAAGCATAGCAGGAACCGCAATGGGTCATTCCATCTGAGTGGCAGCTCCATGTAAGCTCTATAGGCACCTTGAGCCTCATGGCGAGCCTGATAATTTCAACTCTCTTCATTTCTGCCAGGGGAAGGATTATCTTGTATTCCCCACCATTACACAGCAGGCTGCCCTCCCTGAAAAGCGCATTTAGCTTTTCTATATAGCCTAAAGAAGCGTCTTTGAACAACTCGACGTCATGCAAATTGTGGCCCCCTATTATTGACGTCACGCCAAGAAATTCCGCGTGATAAGCCGCTATGGAATAGAACATCATATTTCTTGCCGGAACGTAGGACGATGGAACGCCTTTCTTGAGGTGCCCTCTCTTGCGCTCAAAAAAGTCTGACGCTTCCTCTACGAATGGAAGATCGATTTCGATTAGCCTGACGACACCCGCACTGTCGGCCAATTTTGCAGTGGCGCGCTTTTCACTTTCGATTCTTCCGAAATAGTTGTAGGTTATTGCAGTAACTTCAGAAAATCGCTTCTTTGCCCAGTAAAGGCAAGTTGCAGAGTCGAGC
>JAKEIF010000142.1 GCA_022545875.1 Nitrososphaera sp. | reverse complement strand
TGGCTACAGGATCCGCTACAAAATGCCATGATATCACCAAAAAATCGGAACGGGGGCTATACCTCCTTGACCTGCTTTCCCTTTCCCATCAGAAAGAACGCGCCAGCCACTCCTCCAAATAATGCACCGAGAACTCCGATCAGAGTTATCATCTGTCCTGACTCTTTTGCTAAAAATGCAGTTCCAGAGCCCGCTCCGTCAGTCAAGCCTACGCGTTCCCTTGCAAGAACATTCGATTCAGTGCACTGCGCCTTTTCGATTTGAAGAGTCTGGCATTTCTGCAAAGTCTCCTCCGACACTTCTGTTCCCGTGCCGGCATACTGCGCATAGGACTGTTGCTGCACTGACAGCAAAGCAAGGAGCATCGCAGAAGCTGCTACTACGACATGGAATTTTTTCACGCGTAAACTAGCGCACGCGGTTCTGTTAATCCTGCGTTTCGATCCGCCGCGGCTAGTCCTGTTCTAATGTCAGAACGCTCTCCCGACTTCGGTACTTGACCAAAAGATATACCAAAAAGCCCGCCACGATTGCCCCAGCAAAAAGAAATCCCGTGACTAGAGTCATAGGAAAGTTGGCTACGATTTCGGCATGGCTAGAGCTGGCAATCTGCGCATCCATGTTACGCACGTCATTGCTCGTTACAGGTCCTGGACCCGGTGCAGGGATCCGACTAGGATCGACCGGGAATGCCTCTGGCTCCATCCCATTCGGCTCCACATAGTAAAAGAGAAAGAATGCAGCTGCAATAAAGACGGCCAGTGCCGCCATCCCCGGCGCAAGCGAAGCCCAAAAGTCCTTGTTGTCCCTTGTCTCCTTTTTAGCAGAGCGGGTTCGCTCCCCGAGATGTACTTGCCACATTTTGATGGCCTCAAACCAAAAGATTCCGGCCGCCCCAGCAGGAACTGCCGCTGCATACATGTTCGAAGCCCCGCTCATCACGAGATAGGCGATAGTAATTGCGGTAAAGATGGTTGCATAGAATGCCAGTCGAGGGACCATAAAGTGGCCGACATTGACATAAGACTGGAGTGCCTTTACTCGCACGTGCCTGACGACATAAACCCGGCCGTACGCATCCCTCGCCGCCAGCCCCATCTCGACCAGTTTTTCGACCTGATAGTCCGCAACGCTTGGGCTTGACAAACCCAGATCTCGCTGGACCTCTCTGATCCCTGACGAAGTTTTTCTCCGCTGCAGATACAGGTAGACCCGCAGTGTTCTTCCCTGGAGCTTGCGCTCAAGATCACTGTTCTGAACCTCGCTCATGGCAAACAGTCATTATGTAGGCTACGCCAGATTTAAGGTGCACTGGCGGACAGGGCGTTCTAACACTAGAACGTACATTATCTGCAAGACTAACACTGAATTCTTGTAAAATTCACAAATCATCAAAACCCTATCACGATGTTGCCACCTTGGGCGCACTTGATTTATTATCAGCGATGAAGGAAAGGCGCACATGGAAAAGTCTTGGGAGCTGCTGGAAAGCAGAAAAATTCTAGAGGCCGGGGACGGCAAGGCAACATTCATGGAGCTCTTCCAGGACAGGGTAAGGACGTCAAAGGGCGATGTCGTCACATATACAAGGTATCGCGCGTCCGACGTAGTTGTCGTCGTTCCTTTCCTTCCAGATGGAAATCTGGTGATGATCAGGCAGTACCGTTATCCATTGGACAAGGTTTTACTAGAGTTCCCCGCAGGCCATGTCGAGGGAGGCGAAGAGCCGGCAGCTACTGCCAAAAGGGAGCTCGAGGAGGAAACAGGCTACTCCGCCAAGAATTTGCAGCGCGTCTATAGTTATCATCCATCAGTCAGCCGGTCAAACCAAAATGTGCACGTCTTCAAGGCCTCAGACCTCATCGAGGGTAAAACGAGGCATGACGGAGGAGAAGACATCATGGTAGAAGTGCTATCAGAGAAGGCGTTAAGGGATCTTATCGCGGAAGGCAAAGTCGAAAGTGCCGGCACCCTAATTTCGTTTCTACTATGCTGCACCGATACGCTGGGCGGAAAAGGAGAATGATACAGGTGCAGGAAAAAATGAAGGCGATGGTGCTTGGCAAGGTCGCGCCGATAGAAACCCGGCCGTTGAAACTAGAATCGGTTGACAAGCCGACGATACGCAAAGGGAATGAGATCCTGATAGAAATTGAGGCTTGCGGTGTTTGCAGATCCAATCTTCACCTAATTGAGGGAGACTGGATGGACTATGGAGTTCCGTCGACCACGCCGCTTGTCCCAGGACACGAAGTAGTTGGAGTTGTAAGGGAGCTCGGCGACAGCGTTCGAACCGTAAGGCGCGGAGACAGGGTAGGGATTCAGCCTCTCTACGGCTCATGCCTGAAATGCGGATACTGCAAAGCGGGGCGCGAAAACCTGTGCGAAGACGCAGAGATAACAGGCGAAACCGTCCAGGGAGGCTATGCAGAATTCATTTCAGCAAGGGAGGATTTTGTCACAATGATTCCGGACAGCATCGATTCGGAACATGCGGCGCCTCTCTTTTGTCCCGGAATAACTGCGTACAAGGCGGTCAAGGCTGCG
>JAKEIF010000141.1 GCA_022545875.1 Nitrososphaera sp. | reverse complement strand
TACTGCGCCGATATTTTCCATGAGAAGTGAAATTACCCTCCGCAGGTAACCCATCTCATGCGTAAAAGCGTCACCTGTCTTGGTTTTCGCCTACGTACTTGCACTTATGTGTCCATTGGTCCGATTTGATCCTAGCCCGTGCACATCAACCAAAAGATAATCACTGTATTCTCCATCGTAATAGTTTCCACTATTTCTTCCGTCTCTTATGTTAGCTTTCGTTCCCTAGAGTCTGCAGTAATTGATTCTCAACTGGAGGAAATGAAGCATGAGGTAGAGATTCGTGCGGCCCTTGTCGAGTCTCTGCATTCACGTGCAACGGAAGACCTCCTGTTCGCCGTCCAAAATCCGATATTTGCTGAATACTACGCGCTCTCTGAAACTCGAGTCGGAGACACATACGATGAGAACGGAGTATTGAGATTCACAGAGCGGCAAAAGGCCGTAAAGGCTGAAGTGGAAGAATGGATCTATAATTTTCAATCTAGATTCCATGTTGACGAGACCTGCCTGATTAATCATTTAGGGCAGGAGCACGCACGTCTAGTTTTGAATGAGATTGCTCCAGACGAGGATCTGTCCCCATCAGAGTCTGCTTCTCCCTTCTTTACCGCTTCTTTACAGACACCACAAGGACAAGCGTACATTCAATCGCCGTATGTCTCGCCAGATACTGAAAGGTGGGTCTTTGCCTATACCACACCCATAGTCCTCTCAGACAACACAAGGCCTGCGTTCTACCACTTTGAGATGCCCCTCCAGCTCTTCCAGGATTTGGTCCTAACTGATGTCGGCAGAATGTATGTTGTGGATCAGAATGGCATATTGTTTGCAGACTCTGAAATAGAATACGACAACAGCGTCGGGTCATCATCCTTTGGTACATTGCCGACTGACTTTTTCGAAAAGATAGATTCAGCATCTGGCTCGCCTGAACTATCCAACATAGTCCAGTCCGCATCTGCACTCAGTGCGGGCGAAAAGGGAACTGGCTCTTATGTTGTTGATGGCGATGACCGCTATGTCGCTTATCAAAAGCTCCCAACCTTTGGCTGGATTCTGGTATATGAGAAGCCCTATTCGCTGATGTTGGCAGGCGATACAAATCTCAGCCAACTTGGAATGCAGATAGTCCTTGTATCAGCGCTACTGGGGGCAACAAGTCTCGCATCAGTTTTCATGATCTCATCAAGGATAGCAAGGCCCATTGCAGGGTTAGCAGCGGCGCTCAGATTGCAGGACGCTGGCAGCCTAAGGAAAGTAGAAGTCAAAAGCTCAACCAATGAGGTCACGGATGTCACAAATGCAGTCAATGAAATGATAGTCAAGATAAATTCGCTTGAAAAACAAAAGGACGAGTTTGCATCAATGATAACCCATGAATTGCGGACGCCATTGACTCCGATTCTTGGCTGGTGCCAGGTACTAAAGAACCCCAAGATGACTGGCGGCACTCTTAACGAGAAACAAGAAGAAGCAGTAGATATCATTAGAAAGAGCGGCAAAAGGCTGGAAGGTCTTATCTCGGACATGCTTGACGCCCAGAAGCTGGACATGAAAAGAATGCGGTTTACCAACCAAGAAACGATAGCTCACGACATAGTCAAGAGCGTAATGACAAATTTCCAGGACGCCATGCGCCCCAAGAATATTCAATTCGTGGATACAACGGGGCAGAACGACGAGCTGGTAATCAAGTCCGATAAGAATAGAGTGGAGCAGGTGCTCAGCAATCTTGTCGCAAACGCGATCGATTTCGTGTCAGAAAAGGACGGCAGGATTGAGATTGGCTTGGTAGAACAAGCTAACGACATCCTCTTTTACGTCAGAGACAATGGAATTGGAATACCCACTGACAAGCAGCAATCATTGTTTACAAAATTCTACCAAGTAGATTCAAGTTTGACGCGAAAGCACGGCGGAAGCGGTCTGGGTCTTGTGATATGCAAAGGCATTGTTGAATCGCTGGGAGGTAGAATCTGGGTTGAGAGTAATGAAGGTAAGGGCGCTGCATTCTATTTCACTCTGCCAAAGCTAGAATCAGACAGGAGCAGCCTACAAAAGGAGGTAAAGTCGAAGTGAAAATTCTTGGGATCGACGACAACGAAGAAATTAACAAACTCTTTCAAATCGCGTTTATCAGTTCCGGTCATGAATACGACTATACGCTCAGCTCACGGGAGGGGCTGAGATTGATTAGAGAGAACCGATACGATCTCGTCTTACTCGACCTTGCGATGCCCGATTTTAGTGGAAAGGATCTTCTTGAAAGCCTGCACAGAGAAGGTCTGTCAGGCAAACAAAAGATAATTATCGTAACTGCGTCCGCCACAATAGACAAAGATTTGGATCAGTTCAAAGACATCGGTGTATCGGACTGCATAAGGAAACCTGTTGACTTAGACTTTCTTCTGGCAAGGGCCGAGGAAATCATTGCGTAGGCATTACAAAGACAAGGTTTGCTCTATCCATCCAACCTGCTCGGTAAAGCCAATCACTGACAAATGCGGAACGATGTGAATTTTAAAGAAATAACTTGCGAGGTCTATAGTGGGACCATTGTATCGATCAGCCGAGCGTTTATGACTTTTCCATCATTTTCCTGAATTATGAGATCCACGGTATATTGCAGCTTGCCCTGAAGGAAAGTTACCTGCACATCCCATGAGTCGCGTTTTTGCTCGCTTGGAAATGGAAAGAGCACCCTTATTTTGAAATCGCGCAAGTCAGTTCCGTAAAGCGCTTCAACAGCCTTCCTTGATGCCTTTTCGATCTCGGCCTTTGTTTTTACCGGTGCCATCTCCTCTTTAATATAGTTAGTAACTATAAAAAGATATAGTTTCGGCTGCCGAACTGCTCGCTAGAACAGATTGTACAACCTAGCAAGAGCGAGTTTGTTAGCCGGAGGAACTGTTGCGAGCTCGCCGTCAACTTTGACTTCATATGTCTCAGGGTCAATAGCTATTTTGGGCGTCAAGTTGTTGTAGCGCATGTCCTTCTTGCCGATCCTCCGGCAGTTCTTTACCGCGAGGAGTTTTTTCTGGAGTCTCAGGTTCTTGCCGATGCCACTTTTGATTGCGAGTTTTGAAGTGAAGGTGACTGAAGTAGAGTACATCGCCTTGCCAAATGCGCCAAACATGGGCCTGTAGTACACGGGCTCCGGCGTCGGTATGGAAGCATTTGGATCGCCCATGAGCGAATAGGCAATGAACCCTCCCTTGACGATCATCTTGGGCTTTATGCCAAAAAACTGCGGAGTCCAGATGACAATATCCGCAATCTTGCCAGGTTCAAGCGACCCCACATAGTCGGAAATTCCGTGTGTTATTGCAGGGTTGATTGTCAGTTTTGCCAAGTACCTTTTTGCGCGCAGGTTGTCATTGTCGCCCTTTTCTTCCTTGAGCCGGCCCGCCAACTTTTTCATCTTGTCCGCGGTCTGCCACGCTCGCGTCGTCACTTCTCCTACCCTCCCCATCGCCTGGCTGTCCGAGGAATACATGCTGAGAGCGCCAATGTCGTGCAGCACGTCTTCTGCAGCAATCGTTTCCTGTCTTATCCTCGACTCTGCGAAAGCGACGTCTTCTTGAACCGAGGGATTAAGGTGGTGGCAGACCATCATCATGTCAAGGTGCTCTTCAAGCGTGTTAACCGTAAGCGGCCGCGTTGGATTTGTCGAAGAAGGAAGAATATATTTTTCTCCGGCAATCTTCATTATGTCAGGCGCGTGTCCCCCTCCCGCGCCTTCAGTGTGGTATGTGTGGATTGCTCTTCCCGCGATTGCCTCGATGGTGTCATCCACGTAGCCACATTCGTTGAGGGTATCTGTGTGGATTGCCACCTGCGTGTCAGTCTTGTCTGCAACTCGCAGAGCCGCGTCAATGGTTGCAGGAGTAGTGCCCCAGTCTTCATGCAGCTTGAGCCCGCATGCCCCCGCTGCAATTTGTTCAATTAGCCCGGGCTCTAGAGCGTCATTTCCCTTGCCGAGCAGGCCGAAATTCAGAGGAAGCTCGTCTACTGCTTCAAGCATCCTATGAAGGTTCCAGGGGCCAGGGGTACATGTCGTTGCATTCGTGCCGTCAGCTGGCCCGGTTCCTCCGCCAATCATTGTCGTCGTTCCACTGCATATCGCTTCAATGGCCTGCTGTGGAGAAATAAAGTGGATGTGTGTATCAATTGTCCCAGCGGTGCAGATTGTATGTTCGCCTGAAATTATCTCCGTTCCTGACCCTGCTACCAGGCTGACTCCATCCATCACGTTTGGGTTGCCCGCCTTGCCGATACCTGCAATGAGCCCGTTCTTTATGCCAATGTCTGCCTTAACTATGCCAAGGATGGGATCCATGACAATGGCGTTAGTTATGATCAGATCCAGCGCGCTTTTGCTTGTCAGCCCGCTTGTTTGCCCCATGCCATCCCGCGCGCTCTTGCCTCCGCCAAAAACAAGTTCGTCACCATAAGTCAAGAGATCCTTTTCAATCTCTATTATCAAATCAGTGTCTGCTAGCCTTACTCTGTCGCCTGTCGTGGGCCCGTAGAGATCGACGTATCGCTTCCTTGAAATCTCAAGCACCCTTGAATCCCCTCCTTTTTGCTTTTGCAAGCGCGACTGATTTTTTGCTCGCCAGCCTTCCGTTGACAAGGCCAGAGAATCCATAGACTATCTTCTTGCCTCCGTAATCGGTGAGCTCTACCTGTTTTGTCTCTCCCGGCTCAAATCTTATCGACGTTCCGGCAGGGATATTCAGATGGCACCCGTATGCAGCCTTTCTTTGAAATGAGAGTGCCTTGTTGACTTCGAAAAAGTGTGCATGAGATCCGACCTGGATCGGCCTGTCGCCGGTATTGCTTACAGAGAGTGTTGACACTCTTCTGTTTGCATTTGCCATGACCGGGTTTTCTGATAGAAAATATTCGCCGGGTATCAAATTTATCACACAATCGGGTCGTGGACGGTTACAAGTTTCGTGCCATCATCAAACGTCGCCTCAACCTGCACGCTTTTCACAAGTTCCGGCACGCCCGGAAGAACATCATTTCGCGACAATACGCGCCTGCCAGAACCCATCAGTTCTGAAACTGATTTGCCCTCGCGCGCCCCTTCAACTATGTGGTCCGATATGAGTGCGATTGATTCAACATAATTCAATTTTAGCCCCTTCTTCTGGCGCCGCCGTGCCACCTCCGCTGCGATGAAAACGTACATCTTGTCGATCTCGCGTGGACTTAGCATCATGTCGAGAGTTGGTTTACTAATTCTCGTATTTATAATTGCGTTCAACCGCCTACTTGATTAACGAAGAACAGCTTGACAATGGGTGGACAGGAATCGCGCATGACAGATAATGTCTGACAAATCAACAAAAAAAGAGAGGGCCGCTTTACCTTGCAGTCCCTTGCGGCTTTGCCTTTCCCATGATAAGGCTGCGCGACCGGACTGTCTTTCTGAACAGCACGAATCCCAGGGCAGTGGTAATCGATCCGAACAGAATGTTGGCAAGGTTCGGACTGCCCCCGGGAACGACCATCAGGGTGAAAACAAGGCCCAGCGCCATCATGACGACTCCGAGCCCGGCAAAGATCATCATCACCTGCGGAGGTCTCTGAGGCGAAGGCATGCTATTCTTTTCAGGTATGGCCCCATTCAAAATCGCTTCGCGGCAGACGCTGCAGTAGCGTCCCTGTTTCTTTCCCTGCCATGCCGATTCCAGGTAGTGGAACTGCACGTTGCACAAGTCGCATGCATGGGTTGGAGTCGTTATTCTCCCGTGATCGTCAAAGTCCTTGCCGAGCTTTAGCATGCATTCCCTGCAGTAGTACCCAGGAATCCTCCACATTCGATGGAACTTGTACTTCTTGAAGCCAAGAGGCTTGCCGCAGCCTGTACAGCCAGTCATTTCTAGACCCCCGGTGTCTCCTCTTTCACTGCCTTCTGCCGTCGCGCTATCTTTGCGATTCCATGTCTCGCTTCAATTATCGGCAGGCCTACGATAAAGAAGGTCGCAACTGATACCCACACAACTGCGATGCCTACCCAAAGGCTGTAGAACCCTACATCAAAGACGTATCCAGAGAAGAACAGAGGCAGTGGCCATCCAACGATAAGGACCAGCGTCATCAATCCGCCTCCCCTCAGGCTGAACTTGAACGCTCTCTTTAGAGTCTCCTCGTCCTGGTCCTGTTCGCTTACCTGTGTCTTGCTCGTCTCTACAAGCGTGATCTTTCTGCCGATCTCGCTCCACTCAAAGCTTGAGCGCTTTGCAAGGCTGCCTATCCCGGCTATCGCGCCACCGACCAGAATTCCTGTAACGTTGCCATACAGCATGGCAAAGTTGTCGCCAAGGCTTGCTATAGATACCACGCCTCCATACTGGGGCAATACCATTGCCGTACCAATCCATGCGCCGAGTGCTGCAAAGAGACCGATTATCGCACCAGCAGTTGCGGCGTACTTGTTGGTCCTCTTCCAGGTAATCGTAAGCGCGATTGGAATTACGGCAGAACCGATAAGGACACCCATTGCGAGATAGACAAACCCCAAGCTGAGCCCAACAGAGAGCAAGATCACAGCCAGCCCGCCCATGCCTAGCCCGAACCCGACGATTACCGCCCTTGACACCTTTAACAGCTGCTTGCCTGTCGCCATAGGATTCTTGTACGTCCTGTAGACATCATAAGTAATCAGCGAAGATACCGCGATTAGCTCAGCAGAGCCGGCCGACGTTACTGCCATAAACAACATGGTCAGGACCATGATTGCCCCAACTTCTCCCATCAGGACCGACGCAGCAGCCGGAACGGTAAGTCCCAGCTGCACCTGTTCAGGAGTCAGGCTTACGCCCAGTGCGACTGCGGTAAGGCCCATCGTTGTTGCAAGTGTGAACGGGATTGCGAACCAGCACATTCCGCCAAGCAAAAAGCCTTTGACGGTGGAGCTTGGCCGGGCAGCAATTGCCCGCTGCCAATATGCCTGGTCTACAAAGACAGTTCCAAAGTTGCCGACAAGGTTGATTATGCCGAATATGAGCCCGCCAACTGAAGCCATGGTAAGATACGCTCCTGCCGCATTGCCTTCCACAGGCCGCAATGCTGCTGCCTCTACCAGCTTGTCGTACATGCCCTGTATCCCCCCGGTGACAGGACTTACGAAATACACCACCGACACAAACGTCAGGATTACTGCGAATATCACGATGGTGTGCATATAGTCGGCGACAAAGGTCGCCTTCAAACCCCCTACAAGGGTGTAGACCATCACACCTATCGGTATCAGAAATGCTGCAAGCGAAATGTTCATGCCGGTCAGGCCGTTGACAACTGCGGCCCCTCCTAAAAGCAACATTGCGGTAACTATCATGTTTGTCATTAATGCAAATACAAGGAACACCCTGTGAGCGCCGTCGCCAAACCTTGCGCGGATGATTTCAAGGAAAGTGTGGGCATTGGGAGCTTTTCTCTTTAGCTCAATTGCAAGGATTCCGAACAAGAGCACCTGAACAGAAGCGCCCGCTGCATACCAGAAAGGGCCGCTGATTCCGTACTGGTAAGCGACGGTCGAAGATTGAAGCAGGGTCGCAGCCCATGTCCATGCAGAAACAATCGCGGCCGCAGTGAGTCCGGTCTTTATGACCCTGCCCGCCGTATTGAACCACTCTGAAGTTTTCGTGACTCCCAGGTACTTTTCCTCGATTTTGATTTCAAGCGAAATGACTACCGCAAAGACTGCGCCGAGCCCGACTACGATAAACCATCCTATCGACTCGTCCAGAACCCCGCCAAGAGTAAAGCCTTGACCGATTTCCCCCGCCGCGCTTGCATTCTCGAAGCTGCCGGCCGCTGCTACCACAGCTATTGCAAAAAGTGACAAAATTGCCAGTTGCTTTGCCATGGTTCACAATGATTTTGTGATTTACTTATCGATTTAATCAACAAGGCTCTTTATATGTGAAAAATTAGCCGACATCGGCTAAACTGCTACAGCAGAACCAGGGGCTTGGACGACAGTCTCAGGACCTTGGCGCTCACATGTCCCATATCCGACTGGCTGCCCCCGAGTCCCTTTCTGCCCATCACGATCATGTCGACGT